>CAMAVV010000086.1 GCA_945861815.1 Thermoflexus hugenholtzii JAD2 | reverse complement strand
GGATAGAGACTCATCGGCGCAAGGGCGGCAGGCCAGAGGCGTTGCGACCAGTCGCTGAGGTTGTAGACGGCTACAAGGAAGAGGACGAGGGAGACGGCCATGAAGGCCAGCATGTCGCGACGCGCCAGCAGTCCGGCGGGCAGCGCGCGGCTGGCGGTGCGAGGGTTCCTCGCGTCGATTTGAGCATCTATCAGCCTGTTCGCCGACATCGCTATCGTCCGCGCGCTGACCATGGCCAGGGTTATCCAGAGGAAGTGCTTCGCCGTCGGCGCGCCACCTTCCACGAGGAAGAGCGCGGCATAGGCAAATGGCAATGCAAATATGCTGTGCTCGAACTTGATCGACTGCGCAAAAACGCCAACCTTGCCCAGGGGCGCTCGACTCGCTGTTGTGACGGCGTTCATTGAAGCGCTGCTTTCTTGTCCCTCGCCCTCGACGGGAGAGGAACTCGAGGAGCGTCTGCGCTGCCCGAGAGGTGAGGGAGATTCTCTGCAATCCCTAGCGCCCCGTGCAGCATCGTTCTCAACGTCGGCAGCGCCTCTTGCACCGGGTCAGGCTTCCCCGTCTCCAGCCACCGCACCACGACTTCGCTGATGGCCCCTTGCCACGCCAGCGCCGCCGTCTTCGCATCGACTGCGCCCTCATTGCCTTGCGCCTCGCGGATTAGCCCCTCCGTCATCTCTGCAAACCGTCCCATGATCTCCTGCCGCCTCTTCGCGAAGCCATGGCCGACGGTATAGCCCTTCACCAGGAGAAGTTTCGCCAAGGTCTTGTGTTTGGTGAGCGTCCTGACCGCCGTCTCCATCGCTCTGTCCAGGCGTTCCACCGGGTCCGTCAGCGGGGCGATCTCCCGCTCGACGCGCTTCATGAGGCGCTTGCTCATCTGGTCCATGACGGCCAGGAAGAGTCGCTCTTTGCTCGGGAAGTGGAAGTAAACGGCCCCCTTCGACATGCCCGACTTCTCGACGATTTCGTCGACAGCCGTGTCGTAGTAGCCGTGCTCGGCAAAGACCTCTTCGGCCACGCCCAAGAGCTTTTCCCGCGTCTGTTGCTTCTGTGTTGTCATACCCTGCAAACCGACTGGTCAGTCGGTTGAATTATAAGAGGAGCAACAGAAGGGAGTCAAGGGAGCCTTATTCATATTTCGCCTCCGACAGAAGGGGGCCTAGATGATTAGTTCACGGGAATCTAGTGGCAAACGTGGTCAAGACTTCCTCGGTGGTGTCAACAATCGCAACAAGGGCCTCATCGACCCGCTGACGCCTTACCCAAGTCTCATCGAACGCTATCTTCACATGCGGGGTGAATTGCATATCCACCTCTTCTCCAGGAATGCGAACAACTACTGTGCCAGGATAAAGCGGCTTGTCGATGAAAAATTCAGGCACCCTGGCTATGGGGCCTTGGTAGCTAAGGCCGGTCGTTTGCCAGCCGATGACATTGAATCGCCGATGTTTGTCTATGTTGGCGAGCCAATGGAGGGCAACCAAGTAAACGAGGTCGGCGTTATCAAGTCTACAGGCAGGCTGGTAGTTCTCGATAAGTGCGAGGATGTCATCAGAGAGGCCCTTAAACTTCCCCTTAGTGCTACTCCACGCATCCAGACTCTTCGAGACAGGCCAATAGATGTCTTTGTCCCTAATGACGACTCCACCGAAAAGGTTATAGATAAGACGGTCGAGCGCAGAGAGGCAGTTTGTCAGGATGTCTCCGATGATTGGGTTGAGCTTGGCAATAGAGTCCTCAAATCCCCATTGAAATCGCCAGAGGTTCTCTCTTGCATTAGGGTCGTATTCATGGACGAGTCGTGCATAGTCCGCTTCCTTGATGGGTTGAATGACTGCATGCAGGGCCTCCAAGTGTACTTTCGCTCGTTCGAGCTTTCCCATCGCGCTGCTAAAGGAAGGCATGAGACACCCCATGTCGGAGGTAATACTGCGAATCCACCACAAGGTACCAGCAAGGTCAAGCCACCTTCCGCACCAGCATCCGCGACTGAGTCGCCAACGCCTGGGCCTGCATCGTGATGACGGAGAGCATGGCATGGATAGCGACCTTATGCTGACCGCGGATCCGAATTGAATTAACCATGGTTCCCGTGCCTCCCCGCTATAATCCCTCTGGAATTATTCTCTAAAGGCCCTCACATGAAAGCCATCCGCTTCCACGAGATCGGCAAAGCCGACGTCCTCCGCATAGACGACGTCCCAACGCCCATGCCTAAGCCTGGCGAAGTCCTCATCAAGACGGCCTATGCCGGCGTCAACTTTGCCGATATCGGCTTCCGCGATGGAAAGCTGAAAGTCCAAAGCCTGCCCTTCTGTCCTGGTTTGGAAGGCTCCGGGACGGTGGATGCCATCGGCGCTGGCGTCACCACCTGTAAGCCAGGCGATAGCGTACTGGCCTTCAAGCTGCGCGGCTCCTACGCCGAGTACTTCATCGCTCAGCAGGACGCCGTCTTCGCCGTGCCTGGCGGCATGAAGATGGAGGAGGCGGCGACGGTTGGGCAGATCTTCATGACGGCCTGGTCGTCCCTGGCGATTCGCGGCAAGCTCCAGCGCGGGCAGACGGCCCTCATCCATTCGGCGGGCAACGGCGTAGGCATTGCGGCGGTGCAGATCGCGAAACACCTGGGGGCAAAGGTCATCGCCACAGCCAGCAGCCCAGCCAAGCTCCAGCTTGCTAAGAGCTTCGGCGCAGACGAGCTTATCAACTACGCGCAGGTGGACTTTGCCCCGGAGACGATGCGCCTCACCAACAATCGCGGCGTCGATCTCACCCTCGACGGCGTCGGCGGCGAATCGGTGGCGAAGGGCATCAAATGCCTCGCCGATGAGGGGCGCATGGTCCTCCTCGGCTTCAGCAGCGGCGACCCCTGGGTGCACTTCCACGTCCTCGACCTCGTCCGCGGCCTCTCCATCCTCTTCGGCAGCGCTGGCCTCTTCCAGTTGCCTCGCAGCGAATACGCCAAGGTCATCGATCTCTTCAAAACAGGTGCCTTCAAGCCGGTGCCTGTGACCGTCTTCCCAATGACAGAGGCCGCCGCTGCGCACCGCTACCTGGAAGAGCGCAAAGGCGTAGGGAAGATCGCGATTAAGATAACCCCCTAATTCCCTTCCTTGAGACAGGGAGGGACTTTCCCCCTTCCCTCTCAGGGAAGGGGGAAGATCATAGAGACCTCTCCCTCCCTCTTCTGAGAGGCGAGGGACGCTTGGCTGACTATTGCGAATGCCTTTGCCTAAGCTAGCGAATTGCCCCTTCCTTCTCAGGTCCACTCCGTTGAAGGTCGAGGTCCGCCGAGATCCCGATTCCTTATCGGGAGGTTAGGAGTTAGGTCGCAACGTATCCCTTCTCTAATCGGGAGAAAAAGGGATTAGGTCGCAGAGTCGCGCTACGAAAACTCCGCCAGGGTTTTCTCCAAATCCTCCGGCAGCTTCGCCTCAAATGTCATCCGTTCCCCTGTACCCGGGTGCGTGAATGTGAGCCTGGCGGCGTGCAAGAACTGCCGCTGCAAGACCTTCGTCCCGCCGCCGTAAAGCGCGTCGCCCACAAGTGGGTGTGCTAGGGCAGCCATGTGCGCGCGTATCTGGTGTGTGCGCCCCGTCTTCGGCATCACCTCGATGAGCGTCGCCTCTTTGAAGCGCTGAAGCACCTTGAAAGCCGTTATCGAAGGCCGCCCGCCGACCAATGCGGAAATCTTCTTGCGGTTGCGCGGGTCTCTCCCCAGGGCCGCGGCAATCGTCCCCTCATCCCGTTTCATCCGCCCCGTCGCCAGGGCTAGGTACATCTTCTCGATGCTGCGGTCCTTGAACTGCTGCGACAGCGATTGCTGCGCGCGCTGGTTCTTCGCCACGACGATGATGCCGGAGGTGTCCTTGTCCAGGCGGTGGACGATGCCGGGGCGAATGTCGCCGTTGATGGCGCCCAGGTCGGGGCAATGGGCGAGGATAGCGTTGACCAGCGTGCTATCGGGGTGCCCTGGCCCTGGATGGACCGTCAGCCCCGCGGGCTTGTTGATGACGATCAGGTGGTCGTCTTCATACACAATGTCGAGCGGGATCTCTTGCGGCTTCACGTCGATAGGCGCAGCATCGGGTTCGGTCACATGCACCACGTCGCCCGCCTTCAGCTTTTGGCTCGGCTTGGCCTCCCGCTCGTTCACCATCACCATGCCGTCGTCTATCAGAATCTTTACATAAGACCTAGTAAGCGACGGCAATTGCTTAGCCAGGAACTTATCGAGGCGAGAGACCGATTCGGTCGCTGTGAGTAGGTGGCTCTTGGGCATAGCTAGGCTTGGTTTCTTTTGTTTTTCTTCTTATCGGGAGAGGATGATTTGAGGGCGGATTACGCCTGTTGCTGCTTGCTTTGCGGTTGCTTCGCAGGGGCCTCTTTCGGCTTCCCGCCAAAGATCATCACCAAGGCGAGGATGATGATGCCCAGCGTCACGCAGGAATCGGCGACGTTGAAGACGGGCCACCGGGGAAGCTCGATGAAGTCGGTGACGTGGCCCATGCGGATGCGGTCGGCGAGATTGCTCACCGCGCCGCCTAGCAGGAGGCCAAGGCTGATGCGCAGGACGCCGTGGCCCGCCGCCTGGCGATAGAGGGCCAGTATGATGCCGATGGCGATGAACGAGGCGATGATGAGGAAGATCGTCTGATTATCGAAGAGGCCGAAGGCGCTGCCGGTATTGTTGACGTGAGTGAAGCGCGCGGGCCAGTTCTCCGGGTACGATTGGCCGAGATTCATCTTCGCGCGCACCACGAACTTGGTGACCTGGTCGGCGATGATGACCACTGCCACGATGCCTGCGATGGGCGCGGCTCGCCGCCACCCTGATGTTGGAGAGGAGTTCGACATACCGCACCAGTTTATCAGATGGCATCTCCCTTTTCCTTTTCTCTTTCTTCCAATACCCCCCTCGCCCTCGAGGGGAGAGGACCTCGCGATGGCGAGAGGAGAGGGTGAATGTTCGTATTCTCTTGCCTGGGTGCCCGCTGGGACTTTTGTCCCAAGGCTCGCTTGAAAAAAGGGGCATAAGATTCCTTCCTTGCTTCCTTCTGTTGACGCTTTCCGCCATTGATTGCTACACTCCTTCTTCATGAAAGGGGTTGTCAATGACAACAACTGAAGAACGCCCAGCGCTCGTCCCGCAGCAAAAGTTCCGCGTGGTCGGCACGCGCCCGATTCGCCACGATGGCCTGGATAAGGTGACGGGCCGGGCCAAGTACGGCGCAGACATCGTCTTGCCGGGCATGCTCTATGGCAAAGTCCTGCGCAGCCCCCATCCCCACGCGCGCATCAAATCCATCGATGCCTCCCAGGCGCTGGCGATGCCTGGCGTCAAGGCCGTCGTCACCGCTGCCGATATGCCTGTCATCAAGAACAACGTCCCTCTCGATCTTGGCGAGACGATGGCCAATGCGCGCATGATCGTCGAGCTCTGCCTCGCGCCCAAGAAGGCCCTCTTCGTTGGGCATGCCGTCGCCGCCGTTGCCGCCATAAGCCCGCATATCGCGGAAGAGGCGTTGGATAAGATCAAAGTGGACTATGAAGTCCTCCCCTTCGTCCAGGACGTCCTGGAATCGATGAAGCCCACTGCCCCGGTGCTGCATGAAGATATGACGATGCTTGCCGTGGAGAAGCGTTTTAAGCGGGGAACAGATACGGGCCAGCGCGGCAATATCGCCTCCCGCCTCCTGATGCAGCAGGGCGACTTCGAGAAGGGCATCAAAGAGGCCGATGTCACCCTCGAGCGGGAATACACAACCAAGGCAGTCCACCAGGGTTATATCGAGCCGCACACCGCCACTGCCTACTGGGCCCCTGATGGACACGTCACGATATGGACCAGTACCCAGGGCCACTTCAGCGTCCGCAGCCAGGTCGCTGTGATGCTTGGCCTTCCCGATGCGATGATCAAAGTGATCCCCATGGAGATCGGCGGCGGCTTCGGCGGCAAGATCAGCATCTACCTCGATTCTGTCGCCGCGCTTCTCTCGCGCAAGGCAGGCCACCCGGTGAAGATGGCCATGACGCGCAGCGAGGTCTTCCAGGCCAGCGGTCCAACCGCAGGCACCGTCATACGCATCAAGCTCGGGGCAAAGCGCGACGGCACGATCGTGGCCGCACACGCATGGCTTGCCTTCGAAGCGGGCGCCTACCCAGGCTCTCCCGTTGGCGCCGGCGCATCGTGCATCTTCTCCGCCTACAACATCCCCAACATGCGCGTGGAAGGTTTCGACGTGGTGCTCAACAAGCCCAAGGTTGCCGCCTATCGCGCTCCAGGCGCTCCCCAGGCCGCCTTCGCCTTCGAAAGCGCCATGGATGAGCTTGCCGAACAGCTCGGTATCGATCCCCTTGATTTGCGCATGAAGAACGCCATCCGCTCCGGCGACCGTTTCGTCAGCGGCGTCGCCGCGCCGAAGATCGGCTTCGTCGAGGTGCTGGATGCGATGAAGCGCCATCCCCATTACACGGCGCCCCTTGGTCCGAACACGGGTCGGGGGATTGCCGTGGGCTACTGGGGCAACACCGGCGGTCCCTCCGCCGCGACGATCGTAGTCAACCCCAGCGGCAGGCTTGCCCTTGTCACTGGATCTCCTGATATCGGGGGCACGCGCGCTGCGGTAGCCCAGCAGGTTGCGGAGGTCCTTGGCATCGCCGCCGAGGATATCACCCCCAACGTCGGCGATACGGATACGATTGGCTTGTCAGGGCCTACCGGCGGCAGCCGCGTCGCCTTTGCCACCGGCATCGCCGCCATCAACGCCGCCGAAGAAATCAAGCGCCAGGTCAAGGCTCGCGCCGCGACCCTTTGGCAGACGACGCCCGAC
>CAMAVV010000085.1 GCA_945861815.1 Thermoflexus hugenholtzii JAD2 | reverse complement strand
CCAAGCTGGACTTTCACCCGGTACAGGCGCGCAGCTTTGTGACGGTTGAGGTGACGCTCACCGAGGCGGACCTTGATCCCACCACAACCGTGATTCACGCCATCGAACGCCACCATATCGCCGATGCCATCGTGCGCGTCCACGTCAAGCTGCCCGCCTCTCTGCAGTCGTCCCTGCGCGAGCGCGAGATACGCCAGGCGCTAGAAAAGCAGAAGGCACACTCCATTGCCGCCATCACTCGCGATGTGGAGCGTGTCTCTCGTCCGCGCCTCGGCGGCCTCTCCCTCGAACAGCAAACGCCGTTGCAATTGCTGGGCCACTACCTGGCGTCAAAGCAAACGAGCAAAGAGCGCTCAGAACGGCTGATAACCATCGCGCGCGGCCTCATGGAGTCCGAAGAGACTCTGTCACCCTGAGCGTTCCTTGTCTCCAAGGAAGTGAAGGGTCTACGGAGTCCCCGGTTTTCTTCGCCTTCGCTTGAAGAGGAGCTTGATTCCGCTCCGGCGTCAGGACCGAGAGCTGAGGGCCATGCAGGGGATTGTGCCTGGACAACCGGCCGCCCTGTTTTCAATCAGTCCCCGAAGTACGCTCTCCACGCCCACCCGCTGCCTTTGCTGATGATTTGCCCCACCGTCGGGTCCGAGAAATGTGCGGGCAACACAAACGTTCCGGTGTCGGCATACTTCGTAAAGAAATCCCGCCGTGCCTGGCGCGTCCCCGCCGGGTCCACGTCGTAGGGGATATTCCAATCTGGCTCGCCTATCTGCGCCGGGTGGTGCATCAGGTCGCCGCACAGCACCGCTTCCTTCTTCTTCGAGTTCACCTTCAGCGCCACCTGCCCCGGCGTATGTCCCGCCGCCGGCTCCAATCGCACCTCGTCCTCGATCACAAAATCGCTCTCCACAAACAGCGCCTTGCCTGCCTCTACAACTGGCAAGACACTATCGACGAATGAGTCGTAGCTGAAGTCCCCCTCTTTGCGCGCGCTCCAATAGCCGTACTCCTTCTTCGACATCAGGTACTGGGCATTCGGGAAGGTTGGGACCCACGTGCCGTTCTGCAGCTTGGTGTTCCACCCCACGTGGTCGTTGTGGAGATGCGTGCAGAGCACATAGTCCACCTTGTCGGCTGGCGCTCCCGCCTTCGCAAGGTTCTCCAGAAACGGCGTATTCATATTCGTTGCCCTGGCGTTTGCCCCGCGTTGCTTGTTGTTCCCGAAGCACATATCCACCAGGATCGTATGCCGTTTGGTCCTCACCACGTACGTGTGGATGCTCATCAACAGCTTGTACTCTGGTGTGAGGAAGTGGGGCATCAGCCAGTCTTTGTGGCGGTCCAGCGCCTCTTGCGTCGAGCCGAGCAGCAGGTACTTGTGGTCCACCTGCATCGGTCCCATCTCGACGACGTTGGAGATGGTGATGTTGCCTAAAGTGAGTGTTTTCATGTACCTCTCCGCGCAAATCTGTGTTTCATAGGTCTGTAGGGGCGCAACGAGTTGCCGTATCTGACGTATGGGCGACCGTCTCCGGCCAACGATTCCAACTCTATAACCCCAGGAATTTTTGAATCGTCCCGCCCATCATCTTCTTCGTCACATCTGCCGGGACGTTGTATTTCTTGAGCATCGCCACTGCCTCATGCGCCGTCGATGCGTCGTGATGGGGGTAGCGCGATCCCCAGGCGGCGATGGGGCTGAAGACATCGTGCAGCCGTGCAACCGTGCTCTCCCAGGTATCAAAGGTGACCAGCGAGGGGCGCTCCAAGAAGATGTGCTCCGGCTCTAAGCTCACGTCACGGATGTAGCTTGCCACCGTCAGGTACGTCTCCGACTTCTCCAGCGTTAGCGGGATGAGCGCTGCCCTGGCGCCTGCGAAGGCCAGCTTGAGCTTTGGGTAATCTTCCAAGTGTCCGCAAAAGGCAAAGGCTGTCAGCGCTGTGGCGTTGTCCATCGCCGGCGCAACCGCCTCTGCCACGTTGTGCCCGATCGCCATCTTCAGCGCCACCCTCTCCACGAATGAGCCGCTCGACGTCCATTCGGGATTCGTGCTCCCCGGCGAGGCGTGGATGAACGCCGCTACGCCCAATGATTGCAGTTCTTGCCACAAAGGGGTGTAGCGCTTGTGATTCAAAAAGCCGCTGTTGAAGTATGAAGGCCGGATGAAGGCGGCTTTGAAGCCTGCCTTCGCGATGCGCCGCAACTCTGCGACTGCGAAGCCGGTGTCCTGCATCGGCAGCATCGCCACTGGGATGAGACGCTTCGCGTCCGCCTTTACGAAGTCAGCGACCCAGTTGTTATACGCGCGGGCCAGCACGTTGGCATGGTCTGGGTTTTCCACGAGCGGAAAATATTCGGCGAAGGTCGTCGGAAAGAGCAGTGCCTGCATCGCGCCCATCGCATCCATGTCCTTGAGGCGCGCCTTCGCATCCCATGCGCCGGGGTTGATCTGGTGGAAGGCGCGCGGGTCCAGCTCGCCGATCTGCTCCACCGTCATCCCAGGCCGCCAAATCGCCTGGCGGAAGATGCGGCTCGTGTTCATCGGCTTCGCCGGCTTGCCATTGAGGATCGTCGTGATGATCCCCGATCCGTCCATGTGGAAGTAGAATGCCGAGCGTGCCGCGACGCGGTAAGCGGGATCGAGGTACTGCTCCCAGATGGCGGGAGGCTCTAGCACATAGCTGCAGCTATCAAAGACCGTGGTGGCTGTTGCGGTAGTCATGTTGGTTTCTGCCTTGCGGCTCATGGCTTCACTGCCTGCTGCCGTCCCCGTGGATAGGCTTCCTTCTCCCACCATATGCTTAGATCCTTCTCCTTGGGGAACCACGTGGGTCGCTCCAGGACGGAAGGCGCCTCTCGCACGAACAGCTTCTGCTCGATGCCGTACATGCGGCAGGCATTCTCGCCCATGAGCCTCTTCTGAACTTCTACAGGTACGCCAACGTCGTCCATCTCCTTCAGCGCGCTCCATGCGTCTGCGGCGTCGTGGTGATAGGCGTCAGAGGCCCAAATGCCAGTCTTCTGAAAGCGGTCCCACTGGCGAAAGACGGGCGTCTCGTCCGATTCGAATGAGATAACGCACTGCTCTTCGAAGGCCTCGCTTGGCAGGCGCTTCGCCGGAAAGAGTCGTTCGCGTTTGTAGAGCTTGAAGAGGCGGTCGCAATGGTCCAGAAGCGCCGGTAGCCAGGTGGCGTTGCACTCGAAGATCGCCATCTTCAGCTTGGGGTAGCGGTCCAGCAGGCCGGAGAGGAAGACCTGCGCAAGCCACGTCATCCCTTCGTAGATAAAGCTCATCGTCTGCGTATCCGGTGGCCGCACTGCCCCTTCGCCCGCCCGCATGATGAACTCCCCTGGGGTAACCACCGTCGCGCTCGGCTCCGATGGCGGCGTCGGGAAGGCGTGTATCCCAAGCACCATCCCCGTCTCCTGGAAGGTGCGAAAGACCAAGTCATACGTCGCGACGCTGGCGGCGTCGGCGGTGCGTATAAGCCGGTTCGGGTAATTGCCTCGCGCGTCGATGGGTCGGATCAGGCCGACTTTGATGCCCAGCTTCGCCGTGCGCCTGATCTCTTCTGCCGCCGCGGCGGGGCTTTGCACCGGAAGAGACGCTGCTGCGTAGAGTCGCCCGGGAACTTTCTTGCACCAATCGATCGCCCAGTTGTTGTAGGCACGGCAGAAGGCCGACGCGCCGTCGATATTCTCGACGAATGGCAGATGCGCGACGGTCATTGTGGGGATGACGAGCACCTGGTCGATGCCCATCAGATCCATCTCTTTGGCCCGCGCCTCCGGCTTCATCGCCCCCTTGTGCTCAACATAGTCGATCTGCTCTGGCGTCAGCGGCATCTGGCCCAGCTTCCGGATGATCTTCTTATTGAAGCCCGGCCCTGCGATGCAGATGGGGTTGTAGGTGGGGAAGTCGTAGTTTTCGCCGCCGATGACCTCCGTGCGCCCGTTGAGCACCGTATGCTTGTTGTCTTTCCAATAGGAGCGCTTCACCAGGTCGCGATACTCCGGCTCCACATAATCCCAGATGTCGAGCGGGTCGTTGATATGCGCATCGCAATCGAAGACCGGGAAGTTTTTCTTGTGCGTCATCCCTTCCTCCTCGTTACTTAAGAAAAGGCTGGCCCTCTCGTCTTTCGCGGGCCTCTCGAACGGACAGCGGAGCGGTGCGATTCCCTAGTTGAGGTGGTAGATGCGCCGCGCGTTTTCGAAGACGATCTTGCGCCGCTCGTGCTCCGGCACCCCAGGCAGCGACTCGTCGACGCTCTTATGGCTGAAGGGCCACGTCGTGTCCGTGTGGGGATAGTCGGACTCCCACAAGATGTTGTCAACGCCGATCATCTGCCGGCAAGCCACACCCGCCGCGTCATTGATGAATGCCACATAGCACTGCCGGTGGAAATAGTCCGATGGCTTGACCGTCAGCTGCGACTTTGTCCAGAAACGGTGGCGGTTGTACGTGTGGTCGGCGCGCTCGAGGAAGTAGGGTACCCATCCGATGCCTCCTTCGCTGGAGACGACCTTGAGCTTCGGATGCCGGTGCAGCATGCCGGTCCAGATGATGTCTGCCAGGATTTGGAAATTGCCGAGCGGCGCAGCCGTGATATACGCTTCGGCCATGCCAGGCAGCGGGTTTTTGAGGAACTCGGAGCCGCCCTTCTTTGCCGACGAGATGTGTAGGTTGATGGTGATATCCATCTCTTCGCACGCCGACCACAGCGGGTCGTACCACGGATCGACAAGGGACTTGCAGCCCTTCGCCCCTTCCAAGTAGCAGGGGATGGAGACTGCCTTGATGCCGCGCTTCACGATGCGATGAAGCTCTCCCACCGCCATCTCAGGGTTGTAGAGGGGCAGGATGCCCAGTCCGACAAGACGCCCTGGCGCCGTCGCCTGGAAATCCTCGACCAGCCAGTCGTTGTACGCGCTGATCGCCCAGTCCCGCAGCTCCGCATCCTTGATCTCGAAGAACGCTTCGCCGCCCAGGCTCGGCACATAGGGGAAGCAGACCTGCGTCTTCACGCCGTCCAAGTCCATGTCTGCCACCCGCGCCTTCGCGTCGTAACATCCCGGCCGCATGTCTTTATAGCTCTGCGCCTTCGCCGTGTACTCCTCGAACGTCTTCCCCGCCATTGCCGAAAGCCCGATGTTCGGCGTCATCCGCTCTTCCACCTTCCACAGTTCCATGCCGTCCGGCCCGATCACGATGCGCGGCGCGTTATCTTTCAGCTTCGCAGGGGCGCGCTTCGTCCACACATCTCCTGGCTCGATGATGTGGTCGTCGGCGGAGATGAGGTCGAGTTTTCCATAGGGCTTCTTTGGGATATCTAGCATGGCGTCCCTCCTCAGGTCTGCTGCCATCTGCCTCGGCTGGCCGTAGTATCATCGGATACCCTCTGAATTTCAAGACGGTGCAAGCTGAATCGGCGACGGCCCTGGCGCGGTGTGCACGATTTCGCCAAACGGCTACTTCTTTGCGGTGGAACCCTTCGGCGGGATGCCCAGCAGTTCGATTTGCTGTCCGTCCGGGTCCCTGATGAAACAGGCGTTTGTGCCGTACGACCGCTCTCGCAGCACTCTATAGCCCGCCTTCTCCAGCTTGTCCAACTGCTTTGCCAGGTCCCTCACTCGCAGGGAGATATGTGTTAGCCCGGGCTGGTTGATTGGCCGTTCGGCTCGCGCCGCCGCTCCTGGCGAGTGGTAGTAGAGCAACTCTAAAGTGAGGCCGTTCTTTTGCAAAAAGACGGCAGTCAGGTCCACCTTCTTCAACGCAAGGAACCCATCCTGCGTCGGGCTCATTCCGGGCCGTATCTCGTGCTTGAACTTGAAGCCAAGATACTTCTCGTAGAACTCCCGCGACCGCTTCAAATCGGTGACACACAAGCCGATGTGGCTGAATCTGTAAGTGCTCACGATGCTCCTTTAGCGCAAGGTGCTAGGGAAAAACTGGCTGCATGATGCCTTTCGCCTCTCCTGTTCGCAAGCCTGAAGCGTCTGTCGCCTCTTAACCTGCGAATATAGGTATTATAGCGGCATATTACAGAAAGTTGACACAATACATCGCTTCTGGTATTAAATATGCGATTAAATAGACAGCAGGTGTGTTATTGTGCAACTATTGACCAACGGGACTGCCCAGAAGTCCCTCGACGACGTCGACCTGAAGTTGGTGGAGCTGCTCACCCAGGACGGCCGCGCCGCCAACGTCGATTTAGCCAGGGCCCTGGGCATCAGCGAAAGCACAGTGGCCCGCCGGCTAAAGACTCTTATTGATGGCGGTTGGATCAAGATTACGGCAGTCCTCGATCCCACAAAGTTCGGCTTCACCGTCACTGCCCTTATAGGCGTCAACACAGACCCCAAGCGCACCGTCCAGTTGGCCGATGAGATCGTAAAACTCTCCGAGGTGCAGTTTGTCGGCATCACCACAGGCCCCCACGATCTCTATGTCTGGGTCAATGTGCGCAATCTCCCGGAGTTGTGGTCCTTCTTGGCGGAGCGCCTCAACACACTCAACGGCATCCGGTCGAGCCAGACAATGGTTCTTCTTGACACCAAGAAGCGCACCCAAGGGCGCATCTACTAACGCTCTATGCCTGGTGGCGCATCTCTCCAGGCAGTCCCATCGCGGTTGCGGTTCCACGATGCATCAGTAAAGCTTCACAACGGCGTAGAGACTATCTGCTGGGGGAACTATGAAATTCGGCACATTCCAGCTCGTCGAAAATCCGGAATGGCTCTCGGAGCAAGAGACCTTTCGCCAGGATGTCGAGATCATGCAGTATGCGGAGGAGTTGGGCTTTGATGAAGTCTGGATCACAGAGCACCACTTCAACCGCTATGGCCTCTGTACCGATCCCCTCCTTTAT
>CAMAVV010000084.1 GCA_945861815.1 Thermoflexus hugenholtzii JAD2 | reverse complement strand
CGGATTCAGGCTGATAACCTCTTGCGGTGAGCAGACCCGCGCCGAGTTATAGGCATCGGCCAGCTTTTGGTCCATAAGCCGTCCCACCGAATCCAGCGCGGCCTGCTCACGCTCGGCCAAGGGAACGGTGAGGGAGAAAGACGACTTCTTGCCGACGATATAGTCCACTGTCTCGTTCACCAGGCTATTGACCTGGAGCTGCACCCAGTCGCGGGGGAGTGTCTCGCGCACGATGCGATCGACATCAGCGCTGGTGACGACGAGGTTGAAGGGGACGCGGAGGTTCGTGCCGATGCTGGTGCGCACCGTCGGCGCAATAACCTGGTCGAAGACAAAGGTCGTCAGGTCTTTCTTTGCGAGAAGGGCTTTGACCTCCCTAGCGGCAGGGTCAGCTCTGCTACTGAGGTCTATCCGAATGACAAACGTGTCTTTGTCACCTGCGAGGTATGGAAAGACGGCATCGACAGCATTGGCTAACTGACCCTGGATATAGTCAGGCGGTGCAATCTTCTTCAGCGTATCGACGATTTCAGCCGAGGTGAAGGTCAGGCCGAAGGGAATCGACTTGTCCTTCAGTATCTCATCCACCCGGTCAGAAACAACGTCGTCGAAGATAACGTTTGCGATGCGGTCGCTCTTCAGCGCCGCTTTGACAGCAGGGATGGAGGCGCGGAAGCGTTCCTTTAGGGGAATAACGATCTCGAAGTGGTCTTCCCTACCAAAGAAGTACGGGATGGCCTGGTCTAGCGACTTCTCTGTCTGCTCCCGGAGCCATTCCGGCGGCAGCAACGCCCTGACGACGGCGATGAGGTCAGGGCTGATCTTGGTCAGGTCGATCTCAAGGTCTTGGTTGTCCTTCTGCGCCTCTTCGATAGCGGCAGGGGCCAAGTCGTCATAGAGCCAGGTGTAGATATCGGCGTCGCGAAGCTGTTTGGCGATGAAGTCCGGGTTGCCGACAGTGCCGTTCACCTGGCTGACGACGAGGCTCGTCACGAACAGTGCGATAAAGACAATAGCGAGAAGGACTGCGATGACGCGACGGACGATAATCATGGCGCCTTTCCCTGGCTGGTATTGAGGTGTGCGCTTAGGCTACCACAAGCGAACGCGATTTCCATGCCAGAAGAGGAGCAGGGAATCGTTATGTCGCGACGGTTGGATGGGCAAGGCTGACCGGGGAGTTGAGATCAAAGGGGCTGTTGAGGCCAAGGCGCTTGCCGATGTCACGGAGCGCAGGCATAACTTCCTGCCCCAGGAGCCGGATGCACGTCATCGAGTCGTCATGGCCGACCCGGCCATCATTGCCCCAGAACGCAAGGATGGATGGGCGAGACTTTTCGAGAATAACGCTCAGCTTGGCGACCACCTGGCTTGGAGTCCCGGCAACCACCTGCCCACTAGCGACCTGCTGCTCGAAGCTGGGATACGTTCGCTTCACGGTGGAGGCGTGCTGTTGAGCAACGTTGCGCCTGGCCCACTGGCCTAGATAGCCGGAGGGCATGGCCCAGGCCGGGTTGTTCATCGTGTAATCGCCCTGCATCCATAGGAACTGCCGTGCCAGTTGCAGGGCCTTCTCTTCTGTCTCGGCGACCTGGCAGCGGACAAGATAGCCGCGGTGCTCCGGCCCTGCCTCGTAGCCTGCGCTCTTTGCCGTCTCGTCGTATATCTTCCAGATGGCAAGGGTGTCGTCGATCGTGGTGTTGAGCGCAATGTAGGGATAGCCACGCTCAGCCGCAAAGACGATGGTCTCTTTGCTCGATATGCCGGGTATCCACACCCGGGGGAATGGTTTCTGCAACGGCAGCACCCATGGGTTGACGACACGCATCTGGTAGTGCTCACCCTCCCATCGGAAGGGGCCGGGCGTCGTCCACGTCTTAAGGATGAGGTCGTGGGCCTCAACAAAACGATCGCGGTTGTAGACAGGGTTCGAGTTTGTGGCTAAGGCTTCGACGCCGCCGCCGCGCACAAAGCCGCTGACGATGCGCCCCCTGGAGATAAGGTCGATCATCGCCAGCTCTTCAGCGATGCGAACCGGGTTATCCGTCACTGGAAGCGGGTTGCCTAGCAAGACAATCTTGATGCGCTTCGTCGCCGCCGCCAGGATGGAGCCAAAGACGTGTACCTTTGCCTGCATGCAGAAGGGGGCGTTGTGATGCTCGTTGAGCATGATGCCGTCAACGCCCATCTCTTCGGCATAGAGATACTCCACAAGGCGTTCGTTGTAGAGGCGGCTTGCCATGGGAGCGTCAAAGTGCCGGTTAGAGAAGAGCAGCGTCGTGTGGCCGAACTGGCGCGCCGCCTCGTCCGGAAAAGACCACATAGGCTGTTCGGTGAAATACATCAGGTGCACAGGGAAGCTCTCCTCACACGAACCTGGCTCGACGCGAGGCTATTCTAACGATTGGTCAACCTTCTGGCGAGTATAGCCGCCTTGGCGCCGTATAATGCGGACGCTCCGGCTTCCCGGCACATATGCCGCGCCCAGCGGAGGGTTCAATGACCAAGGATGCGGTCGGCGTTGGCGTTATCGGCACTGGCTTTGGCGTGCGTGTGCAGATCCCGGTATGGGCGCAAACACCCGGCGCGAAGGTGACGGCCATCTGCAGCAGCGATAAGGCGCGCGCAGAACAGGCCGCACAGCGCTTTGGCATCCCCCACGCCGTGACAAGCCCACGGGAACTGGCAGAGCTTTCTGCCGTAGACCTGGTCAGCGTCGCCACGCCGCCGCACCTGCACTTCGAAGGAGCGCTGGCCGCCATCGAAGCCGGCAAAGACGTCCTCTGCGAAAAGCCCTTTGCCCTAGACGCAGCCCAAGGCCTCGATATGCTGCAGAAGGCGAAGGCAAAGGGGGTCCTTCACTTCGCGAACTACGAGTTTCGGACCGTGCCCGCGCGCCTGGAGATGCGCCGCCTTCTCCAACAGGGCTTCATCGGCACGCTGATGCACGCGCACATCGTCACCTTTGGCGACTTTGTGCGAGCGACAGAAGGTAGAACGGCGAGGTGGTGGTACGAGGCAAAGTCCGGCGGCGGATGGCTCGGCGCTTCCGGCTCCCACACCATCGATATGCTGCGCTTCCTCTTTGGCGAGATCACCGGGGTCAGCGCGCAGGTGGAGGCATACGTTAAAGAGCATCGCGTCCTTGGCGGCGGGACAGTCACCACCGATGTGGACGACACCTTTTTCTTGCTCTTTCGATTCGCACACGGCGCGATGGGCGCATACCTTTCCGGAGCGGCGGTCGCCGCAGGTGGTTCCGGGATGCGCCTTGAAGCCTACGGCACAGAGGGCACGCTGGTTCTGGAAGGGGACAGGCTGTTTGGCGCGAAAAAGGGCGAACGCAAACTGGAGCCGATCCCAACGAGCAACTTACCAATGCCATCTGGCGTCGCCGACCCTCACTACGGGCCATTCCTGGCCTGGACACGCCAAATCGTCCAAGCCGTGCGCGACCGGCGGCAAATCGCGCCCAGCTTCTTGGATGGCTGGCGCAGCCAGCAGGTCATAGATGCCTCCCGGCGTTCCCAACGAGAGGGCAAGTGGGTAGAAATCCCTCTGTGACGGTCTGACGTTTGCTCAGTAACCACATATGCACGTGATGAGAGGCATGGCGTTGAGAAAAGGCCGGATAGCAGCCGTCTCCTGGGCGCTGGGCATCAGCCTCGTCGTGGCCGCGTGCGGCGGCGGCGACAGCGACGAGCCAACGATACGGCCCACCCCAACGACCGATCCGGTGCAGGCAACCGTCGATGCGAAGATTCGCACTGCCATCGCCTCCATCCCAACGGCAACGCCGGTGCCCACTGCTACACCCGTGCCAACGGCCACGTCTGTGCCCACTGCCACACCCATCATCTTCCCCACCTTTCCGCCGTTCCCCACCCCTGTGCCAACCCCGACACCTCTTCCATCGCCCACTCCACTTCCTTCAGCCGCCTTGGTCTATGCCCGAGTCCACGCCTCGGTGGCTCGCATCAGCCTGATCGGCGCTATTGGAAGCGGCGTCTATATCGGCGATAGATATGTCGTCACAGCGGCGCACGTGGTCCTCAATGCACAAGGCCTGCCCAGACAAACGTCAGGCATCACTATCGAACTCGATAGCCAACGCGTCAGCGTGCGAAGCACACTTATCGGATGGAACAGAGATATGGATATCGCGCTGCTGCGCTTAGAAACCGACCCAGGGTCAAGTGTGCCGGTGCCGGCATTTCGCCGTACCAGCCTGGAAGGCGTAGGCGAAACCATCTTTGCCATCGGCTATCCGCAGGGTACAACAGGCGCGCCGATCATCACCCAAGGCGTCATCTCGCGCTACGTCATCGATACGACACAGCCGCCGCCCGTCGGACGGCTGATGCAGTATGACGCAGCGACAGCCCAAGGCGGCAGCGGGTCACCGGTCTTTGACGCCTCGGCGCGCATCGTGAGCATCGTTCAGACGATCAACGTCACGAGCGGCGGCTCCGGCATCGGGCTTGCGCGAGGAATCGTTGCAGACGAGATCCTCGATCTTCTCAACGCGTTGAAGGCGGGCGCTCAGCAATAGACAGCCCGTGCCGTGCGTGTGAGCGCGCGCCTATGCTGCGCCAAGGGCCACACGAACGATCCGCTTTTCAAGCGCCAAGGCAGCCTCGCGAGCGATAGGTTTTCGCTCCGCTTTGCCGAGGGTGACCACATAGGCGACGCCTAAGACCCGGCCGATGCGAAAGTCGATGATCGTTGAGCTAACCGTGCCGATGGGCCCCTGCTCGACGGCCACAAGCCCTGCCGCGATGTCAGCAAACCCCTGTGGCTCATATGGCTCCGCTGAAAGGAGCTTCCGGTTCGTATCGTACACAGAACCGATCTGTTCGACGAACTGCTTGATGAAGACATCGGTTATCCAGTGCGCCACCAATTCGTCATTGTCGAAGAGGTGTGCAGTGGTGGCAATGGCAACGTCCGTTCCGATCGATAGTGCGTTCGCCGCTAGCGGATTGCCAAGCTCTTTCACATAGCCTGTGATGCGCCCTTTCCTGCGAAGAGCCTCCGGCGTGTTTCCAGGGAAGCCGTGGGACGCCATGAACTGGTTATCCAGGATGCTTTCGCGCACGGGCCGGAATTGCCGGTAGGGCTCAGGCATCTCCGCCGGACCAAGGACCATCTTCGGAAGGTCTTCCGTGATGAGGCCATATGTCGCGCGGGCGAGGGCAGTGGGCATGATGGAGATATTGTATAGGCGCAGGGAAGAGGCCTACAGTCAGAGGGAGTCGGGGAACGCGCTATGACTCGCCCGACAGGCGAACAATGCGCTCCCACCAGTTTGGATTCGATTGACAGTCGATGGTCGTGCGCCTACCCTGTACGAGTTCTTAGCGGAGGCATCCAACTGCTTCGCTACTCTTTCATGACACAGGGTTGAGGAGGTTCGCAGATGGCTGAAGTAACAGGCTCCCAAATCGTCGCCAAAGCGCTGAAGAACGATGGCGTCGAAGTCATTTTTTATCTCATGGGGGGGCCTATTTCCCCCATCCTGAGCGAGGCGGAGAGGCTCGGCATCACCTGCTATTACGTCCGCCATGAACAGGCGGCGGCAATGGCGGCCCATGCCTATGCGCGCTGCACGGGAAAGACAGGCATCTGCATCACGGCCTCGGGCCCAGGCACCGCCAACGCGATCACGGGCATCGCCAACGCTCAAGCAGATGCCGCTCCAGTCCTCTGCCTTGGCGGCTCTGCCGCCCTTTCAGGCCTCACCAATGAGATATTCCAAGAGATGGACCAGGTGCCGATGTTCAAGTCGGTCACCAAGCTCTCCTTCAAGGCCGAAATGACAAGCCGCCTGGCTGAATATGTCAGCGTTGGCTTGCGGCATGCGCAGGAAGGCTGCAAAGGCGCCGTCTACATCGATCTGCCTGGGGACATCCTTGGGAACAAGGTAGACGAATCGAAGGTGATGTACCCTGCGGGCTACCGGGTTGACGCGCGGCCCATGGGCGACCCGGCGCAAGTGCGGAAGGCGGTGGAAATCCTCGCCATGGCCCAGAGCCCGATGGTTCTCAGCGGCAGCGGCGTCCTCTGGTCTGAGGCCTGGAATGAGATGCGCACCTTCGTCGAACAGACAGGGATCCCTTTCTACACAACGCCCCAGGGCCGTGGCGTTATCCCGGAAGACCACGCTCTCTTCTTCGGAGGCGCGCGCAGCACTGCCTTCCGGGAAGCTGACGCCGTGCTGGTGCTGGGCACACGCGCCAATGCAATGTCTCTCAACTTCCGCCCGCCCAGGTTCAAAGCCGACGCCAAGTTCATCGAAGTCAACATCGATGGCAAGGAGTTGGGCCACAACCGTCCTGTCGATGTCGGCATCCTGGGCGATGCGAAGATGGTCATCAACCAGCTCATCGAAGAGTCAAAGGGAAAGCTGAAGCCTGCGCTTTACACCAAGTGGATCGAGCACCTGCGCAAAGAGGATGCAGCACGCGCGGAAAAGGGCACAGAGTTGCACTCCGACGCGATGCCTATCCACCCGCTGCGCCTCTGCAAAGAGTTGCGCGATGTGATGCCCCGCGATGCCATCCTCGTCGTCGATGGCCACGAGATACTGGGCTTCGCCCGCCACTCCATCCCCTTCTTCAAACCTCGCCACAGCTTGAACGCAGGGCCGCATGGCTGCATGGGTGTCGGCGTCCCGTTTGGCCTAGGCGCGCAAGCGGCGAATCCTGGGAAGCCGGTTATCGTCCTCTCCGGCGATGGCGCATTCGGATGGAACGGCATGGAGATGGACACAGCCGTGCGCCACAAGCTGCCCATCAAGGTCATCATCAGCAACAATGCAGGCTTCACTGGCCGAGGCACCTATGGCGGCGTTGGACGCGAGCTTGGCTGGCTGCGCTACGACCAGATGATGGCGGCCATCGGCTGCCACGGCGAATGGGTGGAAGACCCAAAGGATATCCGTCCCGCCATCGAACGAGCGCTCAAGTTCAACGGCCCCGCGGTTGTCAACGTGAAGACAGAACCGACGGCGCGAGCCTCGCAAGGCGTCGGCTTCTAAAGGCAGCGTGAGGAGAATCATCATGCTGACGATCGATACGCACTACCACGCAGGGGAAGCATGGTTTGAGCCTGCAGAAGTCTTCCTG
>CAMAVV010000083.1 GCA_945861815.1 Thermoflexus hugenholtzii JAD2 | reverse complement strand
GGTCGCGGTATTCCTCGGGGGTGATGGAGAAGGGGTGCCAGCCTTCGCCGTAGAGGGCGGCCCGCTTGGCTGCGGCGCGGCTGTTGCCGCCGACCCAGATGGGCGGGTGGGGCTGCTGCGCTGGCCTGGGTGAAATCATCACCGGGTCGAACTTCCAGTATTTCCCGGAAAAGCCGGCGGCGTCCTTGCTCCATAGGGCCTTCAGTATCTGGATGTACTCGTCGGTGACGGCGGCGCGCTCGGCGTAGTTGGCCTTCATAGTCTCGAACTCACGCACCAGGTGGCCGATGCCGACGCCAAGGATGAGACGCCCGCTGGAGAGCGTATCCAGAGTGCCGTAGGCTTTGGCGACATCGAAGGGGGAGCGGTAGGGCAAGACGAGGACGCTGGTGAGGACGCGGACGTTGCGCGTCATGCCGGCGACGTAGCTGAGGGTGGCCAGGGCGTCGAACCAGCGCGCGCCCATGTCCGTCCCGCGCTCGGTGGGGATAACCGAATGGTCGCAGCAGGAGAGCAAGTCGTAGCCAAGGGCGTCGGCTTTTTTGGCGACGGCTTCGACGCCAGCGACGACTTGCTCGTCGGACCAGGGCGGGGTGCCCATGGGATGGATGCAGGGGAGACCGAGGCCGAATTTCAAGGCCACAGTTATTTCTGGTCCTGGCCGTCCGCCTGTGCAGTGAACATGTTGCGAAAGCCTTGGATGAGGCCGGTGAACTCCATGGGCAGAACGAACTTGGTGGAGGGGCTTGCCCCCAGCGCTTTCAACATCTCGAGATACTGGAGGCTCATCGTCTTGGCGTCCACTTTGCTTGCGGCGGTGAAGATGTTGCTGAGGGCGGTGGCATAGCCTTCGGCCTGGAGGCGCTGGGACTCGCGGCCGGCTTCCGCCTTGAGTATCTGCGACTGTTTCTCACCCTCGGCCTTGAGGATGGATGACTGTTTTTCGCCTTCCGCGACGGTGATGGAGGCAACCTTTTTTCCTTCGGCGTCGATGACGGCGGCGCGGCGCTCGCGTTCAGCGGCCATCTGCCGGTTCATCGCGTCTTGGATTGCCTTTGGCGGGACGATTTCCTTGATCTCGACGGTGGTGACTTTGACGCCCCAGCGGCCGGTGACCTCATCGAGCTTCACGCGGAGGATCGTGTTGATCTCTTCGCGCTTAGCGAGCACGTCGTCGAGGGAGATATCGCCGATGACAGCGCGCAAGGTGGTTGTGGCGATACCTTGGGCCGCGCCGATGAAGTCCTGGACTTCCAGCACCGACTTTTCGGCCTGGTCTTGCATGACGCGGAAGTAGATAAGAAAGTCGATATCGATAGGCGCGTTGTCTTTGGTGATGGCCGTCTGGCTAGGGATGATGATGAAGCGCTCGCGGAGGTCGATGCGCTTGCTGCCGGAGTTGAGGATGGGCCAGAGCCATCGGATGCCGGGCTGGCGAATCTCGGTGAAGCGCCCGAAGCGCAGAACCATCAACTTTTCCCACTGCCGCACTATCGTGATTGCCATGGGTCTCCTTTTTTCATGTCTCGCGCCGCACCGTGCAGCGCCCTACGTTACGATGGGTCTTCCCTCGCGTCAACTTTCCTTCGCGGGCCTCACCTTCAACGTGAGTCCTTCGACACTGACGACCTCGACTTGCGCGCCACCCTGGATATGCGAGCGGTCCACCGCCTCCGCCGACCAATCTTCTTCGGCGACGTAGACGGTTCCTACTGGGTCTAGCGCTTTCTTCACCCGTCCGATCTGGCCGACAACGGTTCGCGCATCCGACGGTGTGACTCGGAAAGGCGATTTCTTTTTGCCGCGCAGAGCCAAGAAGCCGGTTGCGATGAGGAGCGCTCCGATGCCGCCGCTGACGCCGCCAATCACCCAGGGGCTGACGCGGATATCTGGCGCGGAAAAGTCCGGGGCGCTGCCGGTGAAGGGCGCGAAGAGAAAGAGGAATCCAAAGATGAAGGCGATGATGGAGCTGACGCCAAAGACGCCGAAGCTAGGGAGGTGCAACTCGATGGCGGCGAGGATGACGGCGATGGCGATAAGCCCGACGCCGGCCCAGTTCACCGGCAGGTTGCCGAAGGCGATGAAGGCCAGGGCGATCATGATTGCGCCGATGACGCCCGGGACGACGAGGCCAGGGCTATAGAACTCGATGAGGAGGCCCAGGGAGCCGAGGGAGAGGAGAAGGCCGGTGACGTTGGGGTCGGCAATGAAGCGGATGAAGCGCTCGAACCAGGTCAGCTTCTCGTTGCCGCATTGGCGAAGGGGTTCGACGCAGCTGATGCCTATCGTATCGAGAGTGGCTTGGCTGCCACCGGCCAGCTGTATCGTGCGGCCGTGGAGTTGTTCCAGGAGGTTGTTGGCATCTGTCGCGATGAGGTTGATGATGTTGCCATCGAGGGCCTCTTTGGCGCTGTACGAGGCTGCGCGGGTGACCATGGCCTCCAGGAGATCGGCGTTGCGGCCTCGAGTCTCGGCGATGCTGCGCATGAGGGCCGATGCGTCGTTGGTGGCCTTGTCCTTGATGGTGGAGGGAAGGTCTTCTCCACCGCCGCCGACAGGAGATGCGGCGCCGATGTTGGTCGTCGGGGACATGGCGGCGATGTGGCCCGCGGCGACGATGAATGCGCCTGCGGAGCCGGCATGGGCGCCAGCGGGAGCGACGAATGTGGCGACGGGAACCTTCGATTCCAGGATGCGCTGAACCATAGCGCGCATGGAGCTTATAAGGCCGCCAGGGGTATCGACGCGGATGATGACGAGTCGCGCCCCTTCTTTTTCGGCTCTGTCCATGCCACGGTCGAGATAGCGGGCGTGGTTCGGGTCGATGGCATCGTCGAGGGTAATGACGATGACGGCGTTGGAGGGAGACTTGGCGGAGGCAATAGAAGGCAGCAGGCTAGTGATGCAAAGCGCCAGGAAGAAGAGCAGACGGGTCATGCGGGCAAATTTCGCTATGCTCCACCTCGAAGGGACATTATAGGACGAAGGAACGTAGGAAGTCAGGAACTTGGGGAAGAGACCTCTCCCTGCGATTCCGGCAGACCGGGCTCAGGGCCGAAGATACGGCCTCAGGAAAGAATCTTTGAGGAGAGGAACAAGAAGTTCGAGATGAGATAGGGACGATTAGGGCAAAGTGTCGCTACATTCGGAGGCTGACGTTTGTTAGCATGTATCGGTATGCCTTCCATCATCCAGGCCGAGCGCCTTGTGAAGCGCTATGGCGATTTCACGGCTGTCGACGGGATCGACTTTTCGGTCGAGCCGCAGGAGTGCTTTGGCCTGCTGGGGCCCAACGGCGCGGGGAAGAGCAGCACGATCCGCATGATTTCCTGCGTCTCGCCGGTGACGAGCGGCCGCTTGCTGGTGGAGGGGCGCGACGTGATGCGGGAGCCGCGGGTGATCAAGGCGACGCTCGGGGTTGTGCCTCAGGAAGAGAACCTGGACGACGACCTGGATGTGCTGAAGAACCTGCTGATCTATTCGCGCTACTTCGATATCCCGAAGGACGAGGCGAGGAGGCGAGCAGACGAGGTGCTGGGGATCATGGAGCTGACCGAAAAGAGGGATGCCGCCATCGATACGCTCTCCGGCGGCATGAAGCGGAGGCTGCTCATCGCACGGGCGCTGATCAACAGGCCGCGCCTCCTGATCCTCGACGAGCCGACGACGGGCCTTGACCCGCATGCGCGCCACCTGGTCTGGCAACGCCTGCACCAGCTGAAGCTGCAGGGCGCGACGATGGCGCTGACGACACACTATATGGAAGAGGCGGCGAATCTCTGCGACCGCTTGGCGATCATGGATAAGGGTCGCATCCTGGCCGCCGGGACGCCGCAGCAGCTTATCGAACGGCACGTTGGGCGCGAGGTGGTGGAGCTGCGCGTGGCCCCGTGGGAGAAGGATGGCGCGATGGCCGCCATAAGGGGAAAGGCGGGGAAGGTGGCGGACGGCGGCGATTCGATATTGCTCTTCGATACGGACGGCCATCTGCCTGAGCTGGGGATCGACGAGGCGAAAGCGAATATCATCAAACGGCGCGCCAATTTGGAAGATGTCTTTCTCCTACTGACGGGGCGAGGGCTGGAGTCGTGATGCTGGTGATGCAGCGGCCTTCGAACCGGTGCTGGCGCACGTGGCAGCGCAACCGCGACGTCTTCTTCAAGCAGTGGAAGACGAACGGGGTCGCCTTTTTCGTGGAGCCGGTACTGCTCTATATCGTCATGGGCATGGGGCTGGGGAGAGTCGTCACAGAGATCGAGGGAAGCTCCTACCGGGAGTTCATCGGCCCCGGGCTGGTGGCGGGCTATGTGATGCAGGTGGCGGTGATGGAGAACGGGTGGGGGACGTATTACCGGATGGCGGTGAGGCGGACGTTCGACGGGATGATCGTGACGCCGGTGAGCATCGAGGACGTGATCACGGGCGAGATATTGTGGGGCGCGACGCGGGGCGCCGTCACAGGCTGTCTGGTCTTGCTCATCATCGCGATTGCCGGGGACGTCAATTCACCGATGGCCATTCTGGTCGTCCCTGCCTGTGTGCTGACCGGCGTCTTCTTTGCCGCTCTTTCCGTCACATACACGTCGCAAGCGCCCTCCCCGGATTTTGTCGCCCCCTTCTTTTCCATCGTCATCTATCCGATGTTCTTCATCGCCGGCGTCTTCTTTCCCATCAGCGAGCTGCCCCATGGAATGCAGATCTTTGCCTGGTGCCTGCCGCTCACGTGGAGCGTGGACATCATGCGGCACCTGATGGAGGGCGACGTGACGCTGACGATGTTGTGGGGGACGATTGGGCTGGCGGCGCTGTCGTTGTTTTTCTATGTCCTGTCGCTGGGATTGATGCGGAGACGGCTGATTAAGTAAGAGAGGGTGCGGAGGGAGCAAGCAGCAAGGAGAGTTGAGGGAAGATGCAGCAGCTTGATGGGGTAGAGCGGGCACAGGAAAAATGGGACCAGGCGAGGCTTGGCTGTCTCGTGGGCGTGGTTCCTATCGTGGTGACGGCGCTGGCGCTTGGGGGGGTATGGGGGCTCAAGAACTCAGGGATCGTGCTGTCGTTGTGCGTCTTTTTCGCGGTGGTGAGCCTTATCGCGCACTATTTCAACTACAAGCGTTTTGCTGGTGGGTTGCTTTTCATTTCGCTCGTCGTGGGGCTGATCATATCGGTTATCTTCTGCATCTTTCTTATCGGGTCGCTGCAAGAGATGGCGAGGGAGAAGGGGATCAACCCGAACAGGCGGGTTTAGGGCAGGCTCCGTTCTCCATTACGCCCGCGTCGCTTGCCTCACTTTGGCCTGGTGTTAGAATCACGGCAAAGCTAGGCGGTGAGGAGGGCTCTATGAAGTACAACGTTATCTCGTCTGATTCCCATGTGTGCGAGCCGGGGGATGTGTGGACGAAGCGCATCGATAAGAAGTATCGGGACCGCGCGCCGCACATGTTCCACGAGGGAGGCTTCGATAAGCTGGTCTTCGACGGCCTGCCTGCGAGCAACGCCGGGATGATGGGGCCGGCAGGGCGCACGCCGGAGCAGATGAAGGACGTGAAGCTCTTCGAGCATAACCGGAAGGGCGGCTACGACCCCGACGCGCGCCTGAAGGATATGGTGATAGACGGCGTGGATGCGGAGGTGCTCTACCCGACAGCCGGGCTGCGCATGTGGCGCCTGCCCGACCGGGACTACGCGACGGCGTGCATCAGGGCGTACAACGACTGGATGGTGGAGTTTTGCGCGACGCACCCGAAGCATCTGAAGGGGCTGGGCCTGGTGCCGATGCACGATATCGAGCAGGCGGTGCTGGAGGCGAAGCGGATCAAGCAGATCGGCCTGGCGGGGGTGATGATCACCATATCGCCGGATGAGCAGCGTTCGTATAACGACCCGATGTATGAACCGCTGTGGGCGACGGCAGAAGACATCGGCATGCCGATCAGCATGCATATCCTGACGGCGGTTGGCCGGGACCCCTTCCAGCAGTTCGCCGTCGACTATGCCTCGATGTCGAACTGGATGATTCGCTCGATGACGGCGATCATCTTTTCAGGCGTCTTCCAGCGTCACCCCAAGCTCAAGATGGTCTCGGTGGAAGCAGACATCGGCTGGGTGGCGAACTTTATCCACCGGATGGACCATACGATGTGGAAGCACGGCCCGCGCCTTGGGCTGAAGCTGGAGAAGAAGCCGAGCGAATACTTCAAGTCGAATGTCCTCGCGACGTTCATGTCGGACGAGGCGGGGATGCGGACGTGGGACATCATCGGAGAAGACAACATCATGTGGTCGAACGACTACCCGCACGCAGACAGCATCTGGCCGAACTCGCAAGCGATCATCAAGCGGGAGTTTGCCGGAGTGCCGGAGGCGGCGAAGCAGAAGATATTGGCGGGGAATTGCGCGAAGCTGTACGGGTTCAGTTAAGAGGATCGAGGGTCAGGCATCGGGGAGCATTGTCTTTGGAACGAAGGGTAAAAGGCAGAGCGTTAGAGGGTGTGCGGGGGAAGGCGGTAGGGGGTCACGAGTGAGCGGTCGATTGCGGCGATGGAGGGACGGCCGGTAAGGGCCATCGCCAGGTCAAGCTCGTCGCGAAGGATTTCCAGTGTTGTGCGCAGGCCGCGTTCGCCGGCGCAGGCGAGGCCCCAGAAGATGGGCCTGCCGATGAGGACGGCGCGAGCGCCAAAGGCCAAGGCTTTCAGAACGTCGGTGCCGCGGCGGACGCCTCCATCCATGTAGACCTCGATGCGGCCGCCGACGGCCTCTGCCACCTCAGGCAGCGCTTCGAAGGGCGTCAGTGTGGTATCAAGATTGCGGCTGCCGTGGGTGGAGACGACGACGGCTTTTGCCCCATGCTCCGCCGCCAGCTTCGCATCATCTCCAGTGAGGATGCCTTTTGCCACGATAGGCAGCTTGGTGTGCGAGGCGAGCCATGCGAGGTCGCTCCAGGTGGATGTGAGGTCGATGAGCTGGCCGACGTTGGTGTGGGAGGCGATGCCGAGGCGCTTGAAGGCGAGTTCGTAGTTGATGACGGAGGAGTTGCGCCCCTCGGTGGTGACGTAGTTTTGCTTTAGCATGCGCTCGCGCTTGGTGACGGCGATGGAGTCGAGGGTGATGCAGATGGCGCTGCAGCCGGTCTCTTCGGCGCGCTTGACCATCATGAGCGTC
>CAMAVV010000082.1 GCA_945861815.1 Thermoflexus hugenholtzii JAD2 | reverse complement strand
GGCGCCCATCGAGTGATGGTCACCGGCAGGTAGTCGATCATCGGGCCTTCTTGCGAGTGGTACGCCAAAGTGTGCTTCAGCCAGTTCTTATCGTCCCGGTCCGGGAAGTCCACGCGCGAGTGTGCGCCGCGGCTCTCCTTGCGGGCGATGGCGCTGGCGGTGGTCGCCTCGGCAACGTCAATCATATTCTCAAGTTCCAGGGTGGAGAAGAGGTTCCAATTGTAGACCTTGCCGTGGTCGCGAACGGAGACCTTCTGGAAGCGCTTCTTGATGTCGCGAATCACGTTCTGCGTCTCCTGCATAGCCTTCTCGCTGCGGAATACGCTGATGTTGCGGTCCATGGTAACGCCCATCTCCAGGCGCAGCTTCGCGGAGGTGAAGCCGGGGTATGGGCGGTCCATCAGTCCCTGTATCTTTCGCTTTTGCTCGCCGATGAGATGCTCGCTGTTGACCTTGGCGGCCTGGGTCTTCCTGGCGTAGTTCACCGCCGCCACGCCGGAGCGCCGCCCAAAGACAACGGTCTCCAGCAGGGAGTTCGCGCCCAGGCGGTTGCCGCCGTGGATGCTGATGTTGGCGCACTCGCCCGCGGCGTAGAGGCCAGGGATATAGGTTGCGCCGTCAACGTTCGTCTTCACGCCGCCCATGATGTAGTGCATGCCGGGGCGGATGGGGCAGGGGTCTTTCACGATATCGATGTTGGCGAAGTCTCGCGCCAGCTCGTAGATCTGGTAGAGCTTGGCCATGATGAGCTTTTCGCCGAGGTGCCGGCAATCGAGGTAGACGCAGCCGTTCACGCCGCGACCTTCGTTGATCTCCGTCTGCTCGGAGCGGGAGACCACGTCTCGGGAGGCGAGCTCCAGCTTGTTCGGCGCGTACTTCTTCATAAAGCGCTCGCCGTCTTTATTGATGAGGTAGGCGCCTTCGCCGCGCGCGCCTTCGGTGAGCAGGGCCCCGTTGCCCTTCAGCGTTGTGGGGTGGTACTGCACCATCTCCATGTCCATCATCGGCGCGCCGATGCGGTAGGCCAGGGCATGGCCGTCCCCGGTGCAGATGAGGCCGTTGGTGCTAGGCTCGTAGACGCGCCCGATACCGCCTGTGGCGAGGATGACGGCCTTTGCGCGGATAACTTCGACCTCGCCGCGCACCATGTCCATCGCCACCACGCCGACGCATGCGCCGTTCTCCTTGATGAGGGAGAGGACGAACCACTCCTCATAGACGCGCACGGCAGACTTCATCAGCTGCTCGTACATGACGTGGAGACAGGCCTGCCCGGTGATATCACCGACGAAGAAGGTGCGCTGTTTGGTGGCCCCGCCGAAGGCGCGGGTGGCCAGTTTGCCGTACTGGTCACGGGCGAAGATGACGCCCATGTGCTCGAGTTCGAGGATATCGCCGGCGGCCTCTTTTGCCATCACTTCGATGGAATCTTGGTCGCCGAGCCAGTCGCTACCCTTGACGGTGTCGAATGCGTGTATCTCCCAGGTATCGTCGCTGCCTTCACCGCCCATCGCAGCGTTGATGCCGCCTTGTGCGGCGTTGGAGTGGCTTCGGACGGGATGAACTTTTGAGATAACGGCCACATTCGCACCCATCCGGTACGCCTCGATGGCTGCGCGCATGCCCGCCAGTCCCGCCCCCACCACCAGGACATCATGTTCGTACATTCACGGCCCTCCTGGCCAGAGGTGCGTGAAGTTTATCACACACTTCTGTCGTTGACAATGAACCAAATCATGCGCGCGCGGGCGCGCGAAGCGCTGCGAAGCTGGTTACCAAAGGGCATCGCCAGCTAGGCAGCGGCCTTATGTGCCCTTGTCCACGGGAGCCGCTTCAGGATGCGCGCGCGGTCCACAAAGATGGCGCGATAGCACAGGTAGGCCAGCAGCATGATGCCTGCTCCGCCTACCGCATCGAGGATGAAGTGGTTGGCGGTGAGGACGATGGCGAAGAGCATGACGATGGGATAGGCGAGGCCGCAGAGTTTCAAGATTCGCGGCTTGCTGAAGAGAAAGAAAATCGAGATAAGAAGGGCCCAGCCAAAGTGCAGGCTCGGCATCGCGGCATAGAGGTTATAGAAAGACTCGGAGCCAGGCTTGGCAATGATGCTCCCGTTTACGGCGAGCGTATCGATCATGCCGCTGCCAGTGTCGGCAAACCGGGGCGGCGCGAGAGGAAACGTGGTGAAAACGATAAGCGCCAGGAAAAGGCTCACCAACATGATGGTGCGATAGCGATGGTAGCGCTCCCGGTCAAAGATATAGGCCATCGTTGCCGTGGTGAGGATGATTGGCATATAGCCGAAGACATAGAACCAGTCGGAGAAATCGACGCTCCAGTTCGCAGATCTGAGCGCCCACTCCTGCCAGCCCGGCTCCCAGAACATGTTGAGGCTCTTCTCGAAATCGATAAGGCGTTCGGCGTTCAAAAAGGCCGTCGTCTGTGCGGTAGGAACGATGATGTTGCGAACGACAAGGTAGATGCCGTAGGCCCCAAAGAGCAGGATGATTTCCTTGGAGAGGGCGACAATCGCCTGCTTGTTCGGCAGATGCAAAGCAAGACAGCCGAATGAAAAGACTGGCGAGGTCTCTGTCCGCCGCTGTCCGCCTATTTTTCGGTCAGCCTGCTGCGCGCTTTGCAGTGTTGTTTCCCAGCAATGGAGATATGTTAACTCGATTTAACCTTCCGTCGAAAATACCGCACCTGCGCCGAGATTGCAAGGCTTGCGTCGGTGAAAGGCGTTAGCGTCCCTGAAGGCTTACCGTGACTTCCTGCGTGAGAGCACCGTCAGCAGGCCAACGAGGCTTTTGGCATCCTCGATAGCGCCCGTGCGGATGAGGCCGGGAATCTTAGAGAGCGGCGTCGGCTCCACATGGATGTCTTCATCGTCGTCATGCTGTAAGCGGCTCGGCGTGAGGCCGGTCGCGATGAAGAGGTGCATATACTCCTCGCAGAAGCCCGGCGCGGTGAAGAACCCGCCGACCCGCTCCAGCTTTCCCGCCTTGTACCCAATCTCCTCTTGCAGCTCTCGCTGCGCTGCCGCGAGGGGCTTCTCCCCCTCGTCCAGGCCGCCTGCAGGCAGCTCCAGCAGATAGCGCTTCGCGGCATGGCGGTACTGGCGCACCATCAGCACGCGCCCCTTGCTATCCAAGGGGACGACTGTCACCGCGCCACGGTGCTCGACGACGGTGCGCTCCAGCTTCTGCCCCTTCTCTACGATGGTGTCAACCCGCAGGTTGATGACCTTGCCTTCATAGATGCGCTTGGTTTCGATGACACGCGGCTTTGGCATAGGGTTCTTTAGCTCTTGGAACACAGGCAACTTATGAGCGCAGGTTGAGGCGCTGTGTCAGCGTTTCATAGAAGTAGGCGGGCGGGTTCGCCCGCAGAAAGCGCGCGACCTGGCTCCCGCGCCAGCCGCTGACCACATCGCCCTTGTGCAGCTCGATGTGGATCTGGCCATCCAGGCTCACGCGCGCCTCGTGGTCGGTGCTCACCTGCATCTGCACCTTCGTCCCCGCGCGCAGCACAAGGGAGTTGCTGAGGGAAAGGTGCGGCGAGATGGGAACAAGCACAAGGCTCGTGCTTCTGGGGTCAAGGATAGGCCCGCCGACGGCCAAGGCATACCCGGTGGAGCCTGTGGCGCTGGCCAGGATGACGCCGTCCGCGTTGTAGGTGGTGACTCGCGCGCCATCGATAGAGACGTCCACGGTAATGAGCCGCGCCAGCGCGCCCCGCCCGACGACAGCCTCGTTCAGTGCCCAGGAGCGATAGCTGCTCTTCCGGCCGCCCTTGGTGTGGCTGATCTCCACCTCGATGATGGACCGCTCTTCGATCCATCCGCGCTTGTTGAGGTAGCTTGGCACACGCTCCATGGCCTCAGCAGCGCCGCGCAGCTCCGTCATGAAGCCCAGCTTCCCCATATTCACGCCGAGGATAGGCACGTTTCGCGGCACCGCGATGCGCGCTGTGCGCAGGATCGTCCCGTCGCCGCCGACGGTGATAAGGATGTCGGCGCCATCGGCATATGCGCCTGAGGAGCGCTCCTGCTGGGTGGTGAAGAGGGCGCACTGGTGCCGCAGTCCTTTGAGCTTTGCCGCAAGGGCCTTTGCCAGCTCGATGGCCGCCGCGTTGCGCTCGTTATAGATGATGCCGATGCGCTTCATGGATGTGCACGCCTTCCGGGTGAAGAGACGCAGCCGAGTCTAAAAGCCCCGCTGTGGACTGTCAATCGAAGAGGCGCTAGTTGCTGAAGCCGCTCGTGGCGCGAAGGGCGAAGTCGAGGAGAAAGGCCGGGGCGACGCCAAAGAATAGGACGCCTGCCGTTGCCACGATGAGCGCCAGCGCGAGGGAAGGGGACGACTCCGGCAGGTCCTCTTCCTCAGCGGCGGGCCGCTCCATGTACATCACCTTGATGATGCGCAGGTAGAAGTAGGCCGAGACGACGCTGTTGATCGCCCCTGCGATAACGAGCCAGAGCAGGTTAGCCTCCACCGCGCCGTTGAAGAGATAGATCTTCGCCCAGAAGCCGACCGTCGGCGGGATGCCGGTCAGCGAGAGGAGACAGATGGTGAGCAACGCCGCATCGGCGGGGGCGCGCCTGCCCAGGCCGCGATAGTCGTCGATGCGGTAGGTGTTGATCTTGTTCGCGATGGCGATGACGGCGAAGAATGCGCCAAGGTTCGTGAAGGCATAGCCGGCGAGATAGAAGAGCACGCCCTCTGTGCCGATGGCGTCTCCCCCTGGGGTCCTGGCCGCGACTGCCGCAAGGCCGATAATCATGTACCCGGCGTGGGCGATGGTGCTGTATGCCAGCAGGCGGCGTATGTCCGATTGCAGAATCGCCACCAGGTTGCCGATGGACATCGAGAGGACGGCAAGGAAGGCGAAGAGCATGCTCCAATCGAGGCTCACATCGCCAAAGGCAGAGTTAAAGACGCGGAGGATGACGGCAAAGCCAGCCGCCTTACTTGCGACGGAGAGGAAGGCGGCGACAGGCACCGGCGCGCCTTGATAGACGTCCGGCACCCACATCTGGAAAGGGAAGCTCGATATCTTGAAGGCAAAGCCCGCCGCCATGAAGACGACTCCAACGAGCAGGGCAGGGCTATCGAGAAGACGTGTCACCGGCAGGTTATCGGCGATTGCATCGAGGTCAGTCGCGCCGGTGGTGCCAAAGACCATCGCCATGCCGTAGAGCATCACCGCCGAGCTGATGCCGGAAAGCACCAGGTACTTTACCGCCGATTCGGTGGACGGCTTGTCCTTGGAGAAGGCGACAAGCGCGATGGCAGACAGGGTACTGAGTTCCAGGGACAGGTAGATCGTCATCAGCTCCCGCGTCGCCGCCATCAGCATAAGGCCGGTGGTGGAGAGGAGGATCAGCGAATAGAACTCTCCCTGTCTCCTGCGGAAGCTCTTTGCCGGGTCTTGGGAGGCGAGGATGACGGCCCCCGCCACGCCGAGGATCAAGAACTTGAAGAAGAGGCTGAACCTATCGACGACAAGGAAGTCGTTGAAGCCGCGCTCCTGCACATCCCACAGGCTGACCGCAAAGCCAAGGGGCAGCCCCAGAGAGAGGAAGGCAATGGTTGCGACGATCCCCTTCTTCGCGAAGACAAGGTCGGCGATGATGACCAGGATGGCCATCCCGACCATGCTTATCTCAGGGGAGAGGAGATAGAAGTCACGGATAGGCATGGTTAATAACCCCGCCCGAGCCCTGAGGAGATGGCAATCTTCCGGTCGTTATGCACCGCCGCCTCCAAGTAAGGTGACGATAGGCGCGAGCCCAACCTTGAACGTATCGGTTACCAGCGCAGGGTAGATACCGACGATAAATATCGCCGCCACAAGGCCGACGATGGGGATGAGTTCCATCTTGTCCGCATCTTGGATGCTCGCGAATCTCGGCTTCTCCGGACCAAAGAAGACGCGCTGGACCGTCAACAAGATGTAGCCCGCGCTTAGCACGATGCCGAAGATAGCGAGAATGGTGGCGATGCGATAGACGCCGAATGCGCCTAGGAAGACCATCAACTCGGCCACAAAGCCGCTCATGGACGGCAGGCCCAGGGAGGCGAGGCCGCCCAGGATAAAGCCGAGGGCAAGGAGCGGCGTCTTGTTTGCCAAACCGCCCAAGTCGGGGATGTGGCGCGTGCGCGCCTTTTCGTAGATCGTCCCGGCCAGCATGAAGAGCAGGCCAGTGATAGTGCCGTGGGTAAACATCTGCAGGGCCGCGCCATTCAGGCCAACCTCTCCCAGTGACGCGATGCCCAAAAGCACAAAGCCCATGTGGCTCACGCTGCTATAGGCGATAAGGCGCTTGAGGTCTTTTTGCCGGAAGACCATGAGGCCGCCATAAAGGACGTTCACTACTGCCAGGGTCGCCAAGAGCCACGCATAGTCGTGGGCGACGTCCGGGAAGAAGCTGACGCAGAGGCGCAGGATGCCGTAGCCGCCCATCTTGAGCATGACGCCCGCCAGCATCACGCTGCCTGCGGTCGGCGCGTCCGTGTGGGCGTCGGGCAGCCACGTGTGGAAGGGCCAGATAGGCAGCTTCACGGCGAAGGCGGCAAAGAGCAAGAAGAAGGCCATCTGCGCGGTGACAATCGACATATCGAAGGGGCTCTCCCGCAGGGCCATCATGTCAAAGGTGCCCGTGGAGAAGTAGATCGCCAGGATGCCCGCCAGCATCAGCGCGCTGCTCGCCATCGTGAAGAGCAGGAACTTGAGGGCCGAGTATTCCTTCCGCCCGCTTCCCCAGATGGTGATGAGCATATACATGGGGATCAGCTCCACCTCCCAGAAGAGGAAGAAGAGGAGCAGATCGAGGGAGACGAAGACGCCGAGGATGCCGCTCTCCAAGAGCAGCAGCCAGAAGAAGAACTCCTTCACGCGCTTGTGGACGTGCCATGAGATGAAGACGGCGGCCACGGAGGAGAGCGCCGTCAGCGCAACCAGGGGCGCGCTCAGGCCGTCCACGCCGATGAAGTATTCCACGTTGAAAGCCGCTATCCACTCGTTGCGCTGGACGAACTGCGGCCCGTCCAGGCTCAGGTCAAGGCGCGCCCAGACAAAGAGCGAGAGCACCAGGGTGGCGACGGAGAAGGCCACCGCCGTCCAGCGGGCCTGGCGGTCGTTGCGCGCGAAGAGGGCCATGAGGAT
>CAMAVV010000081.1 GCA_945861815.1 Thermoflexus hugenholtzii JAD2 | reverse complement strand
GTTTTGTTGAACTCGCCCTTGATGACTTTGGCGAGGGATTGCAAGTCGTTCGTGACGCCGGTGGAGGTCTCGTTGTGCGTCAGGAAGACAGTCTCTACTTTTGGCTCATTTTTGAGGACTTGCCGCACCTTGTCCGGGTCGGCGGCGGTGCCGTATGCGAAGGAGATGGGCACGACATCTGCGCCATAGGCCTTGGCGATCTTGACAAGGCGCTCCCCAAACTCACCGATGGAAATGATGACGGTGCGCTCCCCCGGCGAGAGGGTGTTCGCCATCGCAGCTTCAAGGCCGCCTGTGCCGGAGGACGTAAGGATGACGACGTCATTCTTTGTCATGAAGACCTTTTTCAGGCCTTCGGTAATCTTTTGCTGCATCGCCTGGAACTCAGGGCCGCGATGGTTGATCATCTGCCGGCCGACGGCCTTGAGCACCTGGTCGGGGACTGGCGTTGGGCCGGGAATACGAAGGTTCACGGAAGAAACTCCTAGGGGTACAGTGTGCTTGTGAATTTTACCACAATATGACGCCTCATAGCCAAGGCCGCTTCTGTCGGACAGAAGGAAAGCTACTTGGGAGGCTCTGGGATAACTTTTACAAATCGCCTGCTGCCGACCTGCACGACGGCATTTGCCCTCAGCACCACGGACTGTTCGCTCGCCTCCAGCTTGCGCCCGTCGATCTTCACGGAGCCTTGCTGAATAAGCCGCCGCCCTTCGGTGGCGCTTGGGGCCAGCCCGGCGCGATGCAGCAGCTTAGCGATATTGATTTCCGCGCCGTCTGCCGTTCGCTTGGCGATGAGGTCGAGGTTGGCGGAAGCGGCCTGGCCCGCGAAGGGTAGCGCAATCGTTGGCATATCCGCCGGGCGCTCTTTGTGCTGCACCGTCCGCTCGAAGTGCTCTGCGCTGTGCGCCGCTCCCGTTTTGCCGTGGAACTGCTCCACGATGAGGGACGCGAGACGCTTTTTGATTCCCATCGGGTTCGCCGACGCGGACTCGATCTGCATACGGTACACGGCAAGCTCTGTTTCAGGCACATCGGTCAGCAGCTCGAAGTAGCTCACGATGAGCTTATCGGGGATCGACATGACCTTGCCGTACATATCGTTCGGCGTATCGTTCACCGCGATGTAGTTGCCCAGGCTCTTGCTCATCTTCTGGGTGCCATCGGTGCCGACAAGGATGGGGACGAGGAAGACCTGCTGCGGGCGCTGGCCTGAGATCTCTTGGAGCTCGCGCCCCAGGAGATTGTTGAAGCGCTGGTCGGTGCCGCCGAACTCAACATCGGCATGGACCATGACCGAGTCATAGGCCTGCAAGAGGGGATAGAGGAGTTCGGTGATGGCGATGGGTTGTTCGGTGTCGTAGCGTTTGGCAAAATCATCGCGCTTCAGCAATTGCGCCACGGTGAACATGCGCGTCAGGTGGATGACGTCTTTGAGATTAAACTTGTCGAACCACTCTGTCTGCCGCCGGACCTCTGTCTTCTTCGGGTCGACGATTTTGAAGAACTGGTGCAGGTAGGTCTCGGCATTCTCCGCGACCTCTTCTGCCGAGAGCATCGTCCGCATCTCCGAGCGTCCGCTCGGGTCGCCGATCTGCGCCGTCCAATCGCCAACGATGAGCACAACCTGGTGGCCAAGCTCTTGCATCTGGCGCAGCTTGCGTAGCCCGACGACGTGTCCCAAGTGGAGGTCTGGCCTGGTTGGATCGAAGCCCTGTTTAAGGCGCAGGGGCTTGCCCGCCTTCAGCAGGCGCGTGAACTCATCCCGTGAAATAATGTCAGCGACGCCACGGTTCAGGATGGCATCGAGCTCTTTGTCGGTGGGAATCCGGGCGCTCATTGCTGCACGCTCGAAACGTAAGGAGTCACCCTCACCTCTCGCTTCGCGAGGTCCTCTCCCATCGAGGGAGAGGGGGTGAATGGCCCGGTATTCGGTTCAGTATCACCAGGCATGTGTGCATTCATCATCACAGCTTTGCCGCCACAAGTTCCCGTGACTTCTCTATGTCTTTCTTCATCTGCGCCACCAGCGTCTCAACGCTTGGGAACTTCATCTCAGGCCGTATGCGCGCCACAAACTCGATGGTGATCTGCTTGCCGTAGAGGTCGCCTGAAAAGTCCATGATAAACGTCTCGAACGTGCGCGCATTATGCCCGAAGGTTGGCCGCACGCCAATGTTCGTCGCCGCGCCCAGGCGTTTGCCGCTCACGATGGCGATGGTGCTATAGACGCCGTCCCCGGGGATCGCCATCTCCAGGTCGCTCTTGTTATTGGCCGTCGGGAAGCCGATGGTGCGCCCGCGCCTTTCGCCCTCTACAACGGTGCCGGTGATCGTGTACGTCCTGCCGAGCAGTTCGGCGGCCTGCTGCACGTCGCCGTCAGCCAGGGCTTTGCGCACGCCAGTGCTGCTCACGATAACGCCTTTGTGCAGAAAGGCCGTCGCCGTCGAGACAGTGTAGCCAAGCTCTTTCCCGAGCTGTTGCAGCACGGGCACGGTGCCCTCGCGCCCTTTGCCCAGGGCGAAGTCGGGCCCGACGAGGAGATGCCGCATGCGCAGCCTCTGCACAAGCAATTCAGCGAACTGGCGCGCCGTGTACTGCGATAGCTCTTTTGTGAACGTTAGGGGGACGACGTAGTCAGCGCCTGTCCTGCCAAGGAGCGCGAGCCGCTCATCGAGAGGGCAGAGATAGGGGAACTGCACCTCCGGGTTCAGGACAGTCCTCGGATGGTTGCGAAAGCTCACCACAGCCGATGCCAGGCCCTGCTGCTTTGCTGTGGCGCGCACTTGGCTGATGAGGTGCGTGTGGCCCACATGCACGCCATCGAAGACGCCTATGGTTAAGGCGGTCTCCTTGGCAGGCCTCACGGCCTCCAGGTCAGCCACTGGGTTTACAGCCATCGCGCGCTCCAGCGTCGTGCGATAGCGAACCTAGGCTTTTGCAGCGGTCAGCGGTCTGCGCGAAAGGCCTTGGACCTTGGAGATCGCGCGCACCTGCTCCATAAGGAGCGCGAAGTTCTCCGGCGTAAGCGACTGTGCGCCGTCCGACTTTGCCTGGTCGGGGTTCGGGTGCACTTCGATGATGAGGCCGTGCGCGCCGGCTGCAACCGATGCTGCTGCCATCGCCGGGACCAGGTACCACTTGCCGGTGCCGTGGCTCGGGTCGGAGACGACGGGCAGGTGGCTCACCTTGCGCACCACAGGGATGGCGCTCAGGTCGAGGGTGTTGCGGGTGTACGTCTCGAAGGTGCGGATACCGCGCTCGCACAGGATGACGTTGTGGTTGCCCTGGGCCAGAACGTACTCGGCGGCCAGGAGCCACTCTTCGATGGTGGCCGAAAGGCCGCGCTTGAGCATCACCGGCTTATTCTGCTTGCCTACCTCATCGAGGAGATTGAAGTTTTGCATATTGCGCGCGCCCACTTGGAGGATGTCGGAATACTTATGTACGACCTCCACATCGCGCGTATCAAGGACTTCCGTGATGATGGGAAGGCCTGTCTCTTCACGCGCCTTCGCCAAGAGCTTCAGGCCGTCCACCTTCAGGCCGCGGAAGCTGTAGGGCGATGTGCGGGGCTTGAAAGCGCCGCCGCGAAGGACCTTGGCGCCTGCTGCCTTAACGGCCTTTGCCACTTCGACGATCTGCTTCTCGGTCTCGACGGAGCAGGGTCCTGCCATCACCATGACGGGGTTGTCGCCGCCGATGAACGAATCGCCGATCTTCACCACCGTGTCTTCCGGATGGAACTCACGGCTCGCGAGCTTGTATGGGCGCGAGACCCGCAGGACCTGCATCACGCCGGACAGCCGCTCCAGCGAACTGCCCAGGTCGGGACTCACCGCGCCGCCGATGATGCCGACGATGGTGCGCTCGGCCCCGGTCACGATGCTCGTTCGCAGCCCCGCCTCTTTCACGCGCTTCGTCACGCCGTCGATCTCTGCCTGCGTTGCGTCTTGCTTCATCACGATAATCATGTCGTCCTCCTTCATTCCTTCACCAGTATCTGGTATTTATTTCCTGCCTGCAGTCCTGCCCTTGCTCCCTGCTCCTTGCGCCGTCTTCATCTCCGGCCTGAGCTTCACTGCCTCTTTCAGGTAGACGTGCGCAAGCTCTTTCGGCTTCTTCTCCGTATTCGCAACCAGCATGATGCGAACGACCTTTGCCAGCGCGCCCGGCACATCCATCTCGTGGCCGCAGAGGAGCGCCACATCGGTCCACCCCATCTGCCGCGCCGCGACCGCCGGGAACTCTACGTTCAGGTCCTTTGTCGTTGTGAAGAAGGCGCAGGCGATATCGTCCTTCCGGAGTGAGTTCGCCTTCATCATCGTTTCAAGAAGTTCGCGCGTCGTGCGGACGATGCACTCCTTCGTGTTCTCCTCGCTGATCGTCGCCCCTCGGATGCCGCGCGCTGTCATGGCCTATCGTCTCCCCGCCACCGGCTGTGCGCCCTGAGCCAGTGAGGCGATGAACTCCCGCGCCGCCTGTGCCGCTCCTGTTGCGCCCCCGCTCTCGATGGCCTGCATGAGGGCGCTGCCGACCATGACCGCCTCCGCATGCTGTCCTACGGTGCGCACGTGCTCGCTGGTGGAGACGCCGAAGCCTACCGCCAGCGGCAGGCGCGTGTGCTTTCGCACGCGCTGGAGGAACTCCGGCAGCCCCGCCGCCAGGTCTGAACGCGCGCCTGTGACGCCGGTGAGGCTGACGCAATAGATAAAGCCGCTCGTCGCCTTTGCCACTTCGATGATGCGGTGTTCTGTGCTTGTAGGCGCGATGAGAAAGATAACGTCGAGTCCCTTGGGGCGCATCACCTGCAAAAGGGGTTGAGCCTCGTCCGGCGGCAGGTCCGGCACTATGACGCCGTCCGCGCCGGCAGCCGCGGCCCGTGCGGCGAAGGCATCGAGGCCCATGGCAAGGATCGGGTTGTAATAGCCCATCAAGATAAGGGGCGTCTCCGGCAGGCGCTTGCGAAGCTGGCCGCAGACCTCCAGGCACTTCCCCAGGGTCACCCCATTCTTCAGGGCGGCCTGGTTCGTGCGCTGGACCGTTGCGCCATCGGCCAGCGGGTCGCTGAAGGGGATGCCCAGTTCAACCATGTCCGCCCCCGCCTCTACGACGGCCTGGGCGATCTCCAGCGTCGAATCGAGCTTCGGGAAGCCGACGGTCAGATAGGGGCCGACCCCGGTTTTGCCCAGGCTCTTTAACTCCGCGAATTTCTTTTCGATGCGGCTCATAGTGTTACTGGCTCAGTGAGATGGCGAAGATCGCCGCGTTATAGCCCATGTGGATCATGATGTTGACCCACAAGGAGCCTGTCTTCTGGTAGGTGTAGGCCATGAGGAGGCCGATGAGGAAGATGGGGACAAAGATGAGCGGCTCCAGGTGCGCGACGGTGAAGAGGATGGCGCTCAGCGTCGCCGCCGCCCAGAACTTCATCTCTCGCGACAGCCCGGCGAAGACGAAGCCACGGAAAAAGGTCTCTTCGACGATAGGCGCGACGGCGATGGCGAGGATGCCGCCTGCGATGAAGTAGGCGCGCGCGTGGTCTTCCAGGAAGCTCGGCTTCAAACGCTCGTTAACGCCCAGCGCCTCGGCGATAATCCCGTAGATGATGGCGATGACGAGGCAGGCCGCGATGCCGATGGGAACATATCCCCAACTAGCCGGGCGGAGCTTTTTGCGAAAGCCGAGCTCTCGCCAGCCTCCCCGTTTGTCCGCCACGGTGAAGCACCACGTGACAAGGATGAGCATAACCTGGACGAGTCCGGCGAGGATGAGGCCAAGGGTCGCGTCGCTGACATTCGCCGTTGTGGCGACGGACACGATGAGGACGACAAGGGCAACAGTGCCGGCGATAACGACAGAGACGCCTTTTGCCACCTCGCGCTGGCCCCATGGCAGCGTTGGCGGCGGCGGAGACGTTTCGGCCGTTTGCACTGAGATAGTCCCGGTTGACATATCTGGAAATTGGGTGCTGCTCGCGTCCCATACAAAGTAAGAAGGCCCCCGGTAACCGGAGGCCTTACTTGTTTCTGCAAGATACGCGCTCAGTTACCGTAGCCTAAGCTCGGTGCCCGTAAAACCCTCCAAAAGAATAGCTAAACTGAGTCATGGACATCCCGCTTCGTCTGGTTGGAGTTACTATAACACAGGTGGCGATGGCTCCGCAAAAGGGCAGAGGCCCCTTGGCTGCCGCCTATGGCGCGATAGCCGCTCTCGATATCTTCTCCTGTGCCTTCCCTAACCACTCCGACTGCTGGAATGCCTCGTTGATGTCTTTCAGAGGAAAGACGTGGGAGACGACCTTGTGGAAGGGGTATTTGGTCAGATTGCGCGAGGCGAAATCGAGGACTTTGGGCATGATGCTTGCCTCGTAGAGCACCACGCCGTGGATGGACTTGTTGCCGTGGACCATCTGCGCGGGGTCATACTGCATCGTCATGCCCCGGTTGATATTGCCGATCTCCAGGTATCGCCCGCCCTGGCGCGTCATATCCCATCCCTCTTGGACCACGCCTGGGAAGCCCACCAGCTCTGCCACTACCTCCGCGCCCAGTCCGCCCGTTAGCCGCTTCACCTCTGCCACGCGCTCTTCCGCTGTCTTCAGCTTGGCGGCGTTGATGACATAATCAGCGCCGAACTCTTTTGCCAGGGCGAGCCTGCCCTCCAGCGCGTCAATCACGATGAGCGGCGCTGCCCCCATCTCCTTCGCGATGACGGTTGCGTAGAGGCCCAGCCCCCCTGCGCCCTGTATCGCGACCGATTGCCCGAACTTTAGGCCGACTGCCTCCCAGCCTTGCATGACTTGCGAGAAGGCGCAGTTGACCGAGGCGATGATATTGTCCGGGATGCGGTCGTCTTCGACCTTGAAGAGAGCGCGGCCAGGCGGCACGTAATAGTAGTCGCCATAGGCGCCGGTGAAGTAGGGCCACTCGCCAAAGGTGCGCTTCGCGAATCGATTCGGACAGGCGCGAGTGACGCCGCTAAGGCAGATAGGACAGCTCAGGCACGGGTGGAAGTATTGGTAGACGACCCTATCGCCCTCTTTGAGCCTGCGCCCTAAGGAGTCTGTCGTTTTTCCCTGGCCCAGGCCGTAGACGCGCCCCGCCATCTCATGCCCAACCGTCGATTCCTTGTTGTCATAGCCCTGCAAGTCGCCGCGCCATATGTGCAGGTCGGAGCCGCAGATGTTGGACATGGTGATCTTC
>CAMAVV010000080.1 GCA_945861815.1 Thermoflexus hugenholtzii JAD2 | reverse complement strand
AGGCGACCCTTCCGCTTGATGAAATACTCCAAGTACTCCCCACGCTGATTCTCGGAGATGGTGTATGGATTGCGCTTGACGAAGCTCGCTATTCTCGCATCAAGCAGTTGCAGGTGCGCCTTTGCCCTTTGGGTTTTCAACACGGCACTGTAAAGGGGATGCCTGAGAGTGATACGAGCCATGCCCGTAACAGTAGCAGAGGGGTCAAGCCACCTTCCGCACCAGCATCCGCGACTGCGTCGCCAACGCCTGGGCCTGAAGCACGATGATGGAGAGCATGACGTGAACATTGACCTTCCGCAGACCGCGTACCCTGACCGAGTTCAGGCGGCGAAAGGCATCCTCAGTGTCAGCGGCGAACTGCGTTGAGGCGAGATGCGCCCACTCGCCGTCTCGTACCTCAGGTCCATTTACATCCGGCATGTGGCTCTCCGCGCGTATCCTATCATGGACAGGCGCAGGCCCTGCGCCTTTACATTTCGGTACAATGTCGCGACGGAGCAGATTATGCCCATCAACAAAGTCCTCCCTTCCTTCGCCGCCGCAGTCGCCGATATCCCCAACGGGGCCACGGTGATGATCGGCGGCTTCGCAGGGCCGGGCGGCATGCCGAGCAACTTGATTTTGGCCCTTCGGAACCAGGGCGCCAGGGACCTGACGGTCATCAGCAACACGGCGGGACTCCCTGGCTTTGCGGCCCACACGGGGCAGACCATCATCAACCAGTCGGTGCTTTTCGAGAACAAACAGGTCAAGAAGCTCATCGCCACCTACCCTGTGCCGCGCTCGATGTCGCAGATAAGCGCCTTCATGAAAGCGTGGCAGGCCGGCGAAGTTGAGCTGGAGGTTGTGCCCCAAGGCACCTACGCCGAGCGCCTTCGCGCAGGGGGCGCAGGGATCGCCGCCTTCTACACGCCAACCGCAGTGGGCACGCAGTTGGCCAAAGGCAAAGAGGTGCGAACCTTCGATGGTCGTGACTACCTGCTGGAGCGCGCGCTGAAAGCCGATTACGCTCTCATCCACGCACACAAGGCCGACAAGATGGGAAACCTGGTCTACAAAGGAACGTCGCGTTCATTCAACGTGCACATGGCAACGGCGGCGAAGGTCACCATCGTTGAGGTGGACGAAATCGTGGAGACGGGCGAGCTTGACCCGGAGCACATCGTGACGCCGGGCATCTATGTGAATCGCATCGTGGCGCGACCGAAGGAACGACGATGAAGCAGCCGATGGACCATGAGACGATGGCGATGCGTGCAGCGCGGGAACTGCAAGACGGCAATGTCGTGAATCTGGGCATCGGCATCCCCGGCCTCGCCTCAAACTTCATCCCCGAAGGTCGCTCGGTGATCTTCCACAGCGAGAACGGCGTCCTTGGCTTCGGCCCGCTGCTGGACGAGTCCGACGGCGACGTTGACCTTATCAACGCCGGGGGACAGTTCGTGAGCGCGATGCCAGGGATGAGCTTCTTCAGCCCGGCTGACGCCTTCGCGATGATCCGCAGCGGACACATCGACGTGACGATCATGGGCGGACTGCAAGTCTCGGAGCGGGGCGACTTGGCGAACTGGATGATGCCGAACCGGGGCATCGGCAACGTGGGCGGTTCGATGGACCTGGCGGCAGGCGCAGGGAAGATCATCGTGACGATGGAGCATGTGACGAAAGACGGCCAGATGAAGATCGTGAGGAAGTGCAGCTACCCGGTCACGGGTTTGGCCTGCGTCAGCCTTGTTATCACTGACCTGGCCGTCATCGAAGTGACGCCGAAGGGGCTGGTGCTGAGGGAAGTCGCGCCGGGGTACACGGCACAGGACATCCAGGCGGTGACGGAGCCGAAGCTGATAGTGGCGAAGGACTTGAAAGAAGTTTCGCTGTAGATTTCAGGGCTGGCCTGAGGCCTGTCCCTACGATATGACAGGTTATCGGGGCAAACCCAATCCCCGGGTGGCGATGATGTTCCGCTGAATCTCCGACGTCCCTGCGCGGATGGAGTTTGCTACAGCGTCCAGGTGTTTGCGCACCACTTTGCCGCGTATGACGGCGTGGGGGGAGCCTCGCTCCAGGGTAGCGATGAGGCCCAGCACCTGCATATACACATTCGTGGCGCGCTGGCCCACTTCGCTGGTATAGAGCTTGCCGACTGAGGATTGGTAGTTAGGGATTTGGCCGCTGTTCTGCATCCAGGCGACGCGATAGCACAGGTTGCGTCCAACGGCGATATCGGTCGCAACTTCAGCGAGGCGGTGGCGGAGCACTGGGTTCGCCAGGGCAGGCCGTCCGCCGATTCGCGTGGCGCGGGCAAGCTCGATAACTTCGTTGAAGAGCATCGTCCCATGTATGACGCGCTCGATGCCGGAACGCTCGAAGTCCAGGTTGTGGGCGACGGTGTACCAGCCTCGATCGACTTCGCCGACGATGGAATCATGGGAAACGCGCACGTTATCGAAAAAGACTTCGTTCATGCGCGAACCGGCCATGGTGTAGAAGGGCCGGATGCTCAAGCCAGGCGTCTTCTTGAGAGGAATGATGAAGACGCTGACGCCGCGATGCTTGGGCGCATCGGGGTTAGTGCGCACAGCCGTCCAGATGTAGTCGACGAAATGGGAGCCGCCCGCCCACATCTTCTGGCCGTTCACGATCCAGTCGTCGCCATCGCGCCGCGCCTGGGTCTTGAGGCCCGCTAAGTCGGAGCCGGTGTTCGGCTCGGTGTAGCCGATGGCGAACCCCGTTTCGCCGGCGAGGATCTTTGGGATGTAGAAGGTCTTTTGCTCCGGGGAGCCGAACTGGAGAATGCTGGGGCCCATCTGGCGTTCTGCGGGAAGATGGTAGCCGCAGGGAGCTTTGTTGAGGGCCATCTCCTCGCTGAAGATCATCTGCTCGATGTAGCCGAGGCCCTGGCCGCCGTACTGCTTGGGCCACGCCAGGCCGATCCAGCCCTTTTTGCCAAGCTCTCGGGAGAAGGCTGGGGAATAGCGCGTGTCCTCGGACTCGACCTCGCTGACGCCTGCGAAGTCGCGCCCCACCTGGAAGCGGGGCAAGACGGCCGTGAGCCAGTCGCGTATCTCTTGGCGGAATGCCTGTTGTTGCGGGGTGAAGCGGAAGTCCATAGGGGTAGCCGAGAGGATTATAGGCAGGGCGCCGGAGAGGAACAATCAGGGGAGAACGCGGGAGGTTACGAGAAAGAAAACGTACGATCCGCCTCTAGCTGCTGAGGATTTTCCAGGTGGTGGGGTCATATATCCTACCTGTTGTTGCATAGTAGGGAGTTCTATGTACCAACCTTGTTTCCACGGCCAACAGATCTTCAAGGATTTTGAGAGCATACAATAGGTTATCTCTGTCACGCGAGCTGTCTTTATCAAGATTAAGTTCTTTGATTGCAAAGAGGTCGTAGAGAGAAAAAGCTTGCTTTCGGTTGATGGAAAGAATCTTTTGTACGCCCTCCATGATTAACTGGAGTTCGTCATTGATACCTAGCTCAAATTGCCTTCTGTTAATTGGCATATCTAATCCCCCGTTTTTGGAAGAAATGTGGACCTATAATAAGTCTTACCGCTAATCTCTTTCGGCTCCAGTTTCCCGTCAACAACAAGCTTCCCCAGAACTCCAATCACTTCTATAAGGCCAATATTGTTCCGCATTCTCGATTGGAGCTGTTCGTAAAGTTCCTCAGCATTCCATGCCTCAAATTTGCCTGATTCCAATACGGTCAGTATTGGGATACTTAGGTCAATCTTGCCATCCTGGAATTCTTCGCGACTTATCGGCATGGGTCATTTAACAATCAAAGAATGATTTTCGTCGATACGATTTTACCTTATCCACGGCTCACCCTTTTCAGTAATATGTCTCGGATCGCGGCTAGTTCTTTCACATGGCGAACGCGGATGAGTGCGCCTTTGCTGTTGCTGCGGCCATAGGGGTAGATGACGTCGGCGGGGCGGCCAAGCTGGGCGCGGAGAGAAGCGACCTCAACTTCAGAGACGTTATCTAAGAAGGGCTCTTGGTGCGCGGCAGAGGTGGCGCGGTAGTTGAGGACTTGCGCTCCATCGGGGCCGAGGCGCACGCGACGCCACGCGGGGCCAAGCTTCTCGACAACGAGATTGGCGTTGCACGCAGTCCAGGAGTCGATAGCGGCAAGGACCTGTTGGGCCAGGGTCTCCATCACTTCGCCAGTCGCTTCAGCATCGCCTTCATCTTCGGCGCATTCCTCAACTCGGCGGCCATCACGTCGAGGTCTTCTTCGCCCAGCATCATAGGATTGCGATTGAAGCGGCCCTTGGAGTAGAAGCAAAAACGCAGGGACTTTGAGCCGTCCTCGTACTCCATCAGCTGGATCGTCGGCTCCCAGTGGTCGCGTATAACCTGGATCTCTTCAATGATCGCGCCTTTGCCCCAGGGCATGGCGAAAGGTCGCGGGAGCTTGCGAGATGCTTTCGGCACGTTGACCTCCGCCAAGAGTTTGTGAAGTTCGGCTAACGACCCAGTTGCTGAAGGGCGCGCTGGATTTTCTCTTCTACGGTGATCTTCTTCTTGCCATCTTGGACGGCCGCCAAGGCGGTGCGCGCCTCAGCGAGGGAATAGCCGAGGGACATGAGCGCATCGAGAGCCTCGTCGTCCATAATGGCAGGCTTACCGCCAGGCGGCAGCGACCATTCCTTGGCAAGAGTGGCCTTCAACTCCAAACATGCGCGCGCGGCCGTCTTTTTCCCGATGCCTGGTATGCGCGTCAACGTCCCTTCGTCGCCGTTGACGATGGCGGTGACGAGGTCGTTGGCGCTCAGCGTGGAGAGCATTTTCAAGCCGGTCTTGGGCCCGATGCCGCTGACTTCTATCAGCATCTTGAAGAGTCGCAGCTCTTCGTCAGCGGCAAAGCCAAAGAGCGAGAGGCCGTCTTCCTTCACATGGAGATACGTCACCAGGCGCGCCCGCTTGCCGGTGCCGCCGACGGACTGGAGCGTTGCCGAGGAGGTGAAGATTTGGAGGCCGACGCCGCCGACGTTGATGATGAGAAAATCGGCGCCGACGCTTTCCACGATACCTTGAACAGAGGCGATCATCGTGCGGCTCTCCTTCGGGGTTTGGGGTTCAGCGCACCAGAGAGAGGGTGTTCGGCGAAGAGGGCATTCACCTCTGCCTGGCGCAGATGGCAGATAGCGACAGCCAGGGCGTCCGAGGCATCAAGGGCATGTCCGTCAAGGCTGACGCCGCCGAGGAGCAGGGAGACCATCGTGCGCACCTGCTCTTTGTCGCTGCCGCCGTAATCGGCGACGACGCTGCGCACCTTGGAGGGGCCGTACTGGAAGACGGGGATATCGCTTTGCGCGGCGGCGAGGAGGGCGATAGCGCGCGCTTCACCGACGGCCATTGCCGACTTGCGAGGGCTTTGGACGACGAAGGGCTCTTCAACGGCGACGGCGTTCGGGTGATAGAGGTCGAGCAATTGCTGGAGGCCACGGAATATCTTGAGCAGTCGCGCTTCGATGGGGGCCTTTGGCGGCGCGTTGACGACGCCGCAGTCGATGAGCTTGAGGTCGCGCCCATCCTCTTCGACGATGCCATAGCCCATGCGGATCGTTCCTGGGTCAATCCCTAACACCCGCATGCGGCGCGCACCTCGGCGCTAGACTTTGATGAAAGCCGTTAGCCGGCAGCTGCCAAGACCTCTTCAGGGAAGTCGGCGTTCGTGAAGACCTTTTGCACGTCGTCCAACTCTTCCAATTCATCGAGAAGGCGAAGAGCCTGGCCGGCGTTGCTACGGTCGAAAATCATTGTGGTCTTCGGCACCATCTGTAATTCCGCACCAGTGATCTTCGCGCCCGTAGCTTCGAGACTTTTGCGGACCACATCCAGCTTATCGGGGGCAGTGTAGACCTCAAGACTCTCGCCTTCACCCTTCACATCCTCAGCGCCGGCGTCGATTGCGGCGAGGGTGATGTCGTCGGCCTTGCCCTTGGGCGCAGCGACGGAGAGGACGCCCATATTCGAGAACTGCCACGCCACGGAGCCGGATTCGCCGAGGACGCCGCCGTGGTGGGTGAAGACGTGGCGCACTTCGGAGGCTGTGCGATTCTTGTTATCGGTAAAGACCTGGACGTAGACGGCTGCGCCGCCAGGGGTATAGCCTTCGTAGATGATCTCGACGAGACTCTGCTGGTCGCCCTGACCAGTGGCTTTGGCGATGGCTCGCTGGATGTTATCCAGGGGCATGTTGCCATCCTTCGCCTTTTGGATGGCCATGCGCAGGCGGAAATTGGTATCAGGGTCGCCGCTGCCGCCGGCCTTGGCCGCGATGGTGATTTCACGCCCAAGTTTGGTGAAGAGCGCGCCGCGCTTCTGGTCGGTGATGCCTTTCGCCCGTTTGATCTGTTTCCACTTGGAGTGGCCAGCCATGTCTCAACCTCACCTCGTGTGCGTTGGATTTTAGCACGGACATAGGGAAAGTGGAGATGCGGGAAAAGGGAAAGATCGAAACAAACCGGCGAGAACGAGAGTTTTACTGCTCTGGCGGAGGAGGGCGGTCGGAGGGAATCTCGAGGGTGGCGCGGGTGCCCTTTTTCACGGCGGCAACGCGAAGGAGGGTGCGCATCGCCTGGACAACGCGTCCCTGGCGGCCGATAACCTTACCCTTGTCCTCGGGAGCGACATCGAGCCGGAGGACGGTGCGTCCTTCCTCCTGTGACTCGGTCACAACAACCTGGTCGGGCTTATCGGTTATCGACTTGGCAATATATTCAATGAGTTCCTTCATTCGCCTTTACCGCCCCCGCGATATTCTGCCACTTGAGGATTCGCACAACGGGCTCTGAGGGCGACGCGCCCATCTTGAGCCAGTGTGCGGCGCGATCCGGGTCGATCTTGACGGTTGAGGGGTTCGTCCTCGGGTTATAAAAGCCGATGACTTCGATGAAGCCGCCATTGCGGGGGGCCTTCGAATCGGCCACAACGATGCGGTAGGTGGGCTGCATTCGGGCACCCTCACGGCGGAGTCGCATTCGCAACATGAACAACGTACCTCTTGCTTCGCAAATGAAATAGTGTGCCTAGAAGGCCACTTCGGGGGCAGTCACAAATTGTATCCCTAGGGCTACCCCTTGTCAAACCGAGATGCCAACCCGTTTGCGGGATTCCGGCGCACCAGTGCCGTATTGTCACCAAATCCGCCACAAAAAGCAACCCTCTTTGTGGAGTTTAGTCAGATCCAAGCTCACAAGGCGCGACTCTCAGGATTGGCCTTCCCCCGCAGTGCTGTCTGCTACTATCTTTAGCTATGCGTTTTGCCTTTACACAGCAGCAGCAAGCCTTTCGGAGGGAG
>CAMAVV010000079.1 GCA_945861815.1 Thermoflexus hugenholtzii JAD2 | reverse complement strand
ATGATCGAGATTATGGCTACCGATGCTAAGGGCGAGGCTGCGCGGGCGCTCGCCGCCGCCGCCCTGCAAGGGGCGCAGGGAGCATCGACGACGCTGTGCCTTGTGCCAGGATACCAGCAGCCGGTGGCCTCCGCCTTACTGGCTAGCGGGTTCGTGAAGCGCGGCGGCTACGCGCTCTATGTGAAGCATGTGACGGCGCGGGTGCGCCAGCCTGAGATCGCGATGGCAAGAGCTTAACGAGGTGAGAACAACAGCGTGACTAGCCTGGCAATGCACCAAGCGGTGGCCGATGACCTGAATCTCCTTCTTGATACGCTGCCGCCCCATGTGACGAAGCTGCTCAAGCAAGAGCCGGACATCGCCTCCCTCCTCGAGATCGTGATGGACCTTGGCCGCCTCCCTGCCGCGCGCTTTCTGAACCGGGAGCTGTTGCTGGACACCCAAGAGGTGACACAGGAAGACCTGGCCTATGTGATTGGGCGCATCGGCGAGTTCGGCCAGGACAATCGCGCCGGCATCGAGCGGACGCTGCACCGCATCTCGGGGATGCGCAACCGCAAGGGGAAGGTCGTCGGCATCACCTGCCGCGTCGGTCGCGCTATCTTCGGGACCATCAAAGTCATCGAGGACTTGGTCAGTTCCGGCAGGAGCATCCTTATTCTTGGGCGGCCTGGAGTGGGCAAGACGACGATGCTGCGCGAAGTGGCGCGCGTCCTGGCCGACCAGTACAACAAGCGCGTCGTCATTGTCGATACGTCGAATGAGATCGCGGGCGATGGCGATATCCCGCACCCAGGCATCGGCAGGGCGCGCCGCATGCAAGTGGCAACACCCTCCCTTCAGCACGAAGTGATGATCGAGGCTGTGGAGAACCACATGCCTGAAGTGGTGGTCATCGACGAGATCGGCCGCGAGGCCGAGGCGCTGGCGGCGCGCACCATCGCGGAGCGCGGCGTGCAGCTCATCGCCACGGCCCATGGTACCAGCCTCGAAAACCTGATGGTGAACCCTACGCTTGCCGATCTTATCGGCGGCATCCAATCGGTCACCCTTGGCGATGAGGAGGCGCGCCGGCGCGGGACGCAAAAGAGCATCCTTGAACGCAAGGCGCCGCCAACCTTCGATTCGCTTGTGGAAATCCTGGCGTGGAACCGTGTCTCGGTTCACGAAGACGTAGCGACCACCGTGGACGCCCTTCTGCGCGGGCATGCAGCGCCCCCAGAGATACGCTGGCTCGACGATGCGGGGAATATTCAGCGCGCTGAGGGGGAGGCCCAGGAGCTGCGGTCACCGGCGCTTGCCTCGGCCGCTGGCGCACCTGAGGACGACTGGCAGCGGGAACGGGAGCCGCGCAGGGCGGAGCACCAGTTCAACGGCGGCCCGAAGCTGCGCATCTTTCCCTATGGCGTCAACCGTGGCCGCGCAGAGCAGGTGATTCGCGCCACAGGCCTGCCTGTCGAAGTGACGGGGGACGCGCGCCGGGCTGACGCGGTGATGACGACGAAGGCACAGTACCGGAACAGGCCCCAGGCGGTGCGGATCGCTGAAGAGTCGATGATTCCTGTGGTGGTTTTGCGGAAGAACACGAGCAATCAGATCGAAGATGCGCTCCTCTCTCTGCTAGACGCCCGCGTGCGCAGGGGGAGCGAGCACGATGAGACGGCGGCGGACCCGGTCAACGAGGCGGAGTCGGCGGTGAAGCGGCTGTTGGAAGGGGCGGAAGAGACCGTGGAGCTGAGTCCCCAAAACTCCTATATCCGCCGTATACAGCACCAGGTCGCCGAGAAGAACCAAGTCGTTTCCCGGAGCACGGGCAGGGAGCCATTCCGCCGTGTGCGTCTCTTCCGCACGGGCGGACGCTAGGCTCTTGCCCGGTTAGCTCTTCGGGACGTATCCTTTCCACTATGGCAGTCAAAGGCCTTTTTATCAGTTTTGAGGGCGGCGAGGGCGCTGGGAAGAGCACCCAGGTTGGCCTGTTGCTGGCGCGTCTGCGGGAGCGCGGCTTCGACGCGCTCTCTGTGAGGGAGCCTGGGGGTACGCCTCTAGGCGAACAGGTGCGCGCCTGGGTGAAAAGCGTCGATGTTGCCCCGGCGACGGAACTGCTGCTTTTTGCCTCGGCGCGCGCACAGCTTGTCGATAAGGTTATCAAGCCGAGCCTCGAAAGGGGCAGGGTTGTCGTTGCCGACCGCTTCGCCGATTCAACGGTGGCCTACCAAGGTTATGGGCGTGGCCTGCCCCTGGAACTGGTGGAGGCTGTCAACAAAGTAGCGACGGGCGGCGTGATGCCGGATATCACCTTTCTCCTTGACCTGCCCATCGAGTCGGCGATGGAGCGCATCGGCAAGCCGCAGCTTGGGTTAGGGATGGAAGCGAAGGCAGCAGCAGGACGCGCAGACGAGGCCGGGCAATCGAAGTTCGAGGAGGCAGGGGTCGCTTTCCACCGAAGGGTGCGCAGCGGCTTTCTGAAGATGGTGAAGGCGGAGCCGCAGAGGATGCTGCTGGTGGATGCGACGAAGCCTGGCGATGAGATTGCCGCATCGGTCTGGCAGATCGTGGAGCGGGCGCTCGAAAGGCGAGAGGCGGCGCAGCCGGAGAGCAAAGGGCAGCCAGGCCAATCGCGCTTGATCTGAGCGCTGTCCGGGTATAATCGCTCCTGCGCTACCTGCCGCGAGGCGTGTGCTGCTTCTTTCAGTCGCCCGGCTCTTCGATAGCATTTTTGTGGTGGGCGAAGCGGACCACCTGGCCTGCGCTATCCACGTCAATTGCTATCACGTCGATGCGCCAGTTTTCGCCAACCTCGGGGTGCGCCTCGACGTATTCGCCTGCCAGCGTCGCCAGCTTTTCTTCTTTCGCAGGTGTGATGGACTCTTCGCCGGAGCCAAAACGACGGCTTTGCTTGGTGCGCACCTCGATGAAGACGACCGCTCCGCCATCCTTCGCCACGATGTCTATCTCGCCGGATGACAGCCGGACCTTGGTTCCCAGGATGCCATAGCCGGTGCGCTCTAGGCGTTCACGGGCGTACTGCTCGCCGAAGTCGCCAAGAGCCTTACGCCTTTTAGTCATACGACGAGGCGGGGCTGGAGAAGCAGTTCGCGGACAGGGGCGAAGCTCCTGCGGTGGATGGGGCACGGCCCCAGGGCGCGCAGGTGCTTCATGTGCTCGGCGGTGCCATAGCCTTTGTGCTTGGCAAAGCCATAGCCGGGGTGCGCCGCGTCCATCTCCAGCATGAGGCGGTCGCGGGTGACCTTGGCGATGATGGAGGCGGCGGCGATAGACTTGCAGAGGGCGTCGCCATCGATGATGGCCTTTGAAGGAAAGCCAAGATAGGCAAGGTCCACGGCGTCAACGAGAAGCGTCTGTGGCTTTGGCTTGAGGTGCGCAATCGCTGTTGCCATAGCCTTGCGCGTCGCCGGGGCGATGCCGATGTCGTCGATCTCTTCTACCGACGTGATACCCACGCCGTAGGCCACTGCGGAAGAGGTGACCAGGTCAAAGAGGATGTCCCTGCGCGCCGCCGTGAGCTGTTTGCTATCGTTGAGCAGTGCCCAGGGCGCTTTTGTGTCAGAGGCGCTGTGGAGCCAGGAATCGGGAAGGATAGCGGCGGCAGCGACCACAGGACCTGCGAGAGGCCCGCGGCCTGCCTCATCGACGCCAGCGATAAAGGTCAGCCCTTTCGCCTTGAGCGCTAGCTCTTCATCGAAGGTGCAGACGGTTTTGTGATGTGCGGGCACTTCCGCTCCCTCATCGGCGCAGGTCACGGCGTGGACATCGGCCCCATGTACTGCGGCGACTGCATCCCCTGCTTGAGGCCTTTGATATAGGCCACTTGTCCGCCGTGCTGGTTCATCTCCCAGACGAGCTGGGCAAAGACTTCGGCGACGGTAATCATCGCGCCCCATCCAGTCTTCACCGTTGGGCCGTCAGCGGCGGGATTCCAGGTATCGAGGAAGGCGTTCGTGGCGTTGCGGACGGCGGCAGAGTAATCGAGGAGAAGTGGGAGTGGCGGAGACCTGTAGGCGGTGACTTGCTCCTGAGTGTAGTTGTAGCCCATATCGCGCATATCTTCCGGCATGCCGAGCTTTTTCGCCCAGCCGTCGGAGACCCAGAGGTGAGGCTTGCGAAGGATGAGGCGGTTGACCCAGCCATCTTCCACGCGCGCCATGTGCCAAAAGAGGAAGCCGATGCTGTTGGCGTGGGGCGCGGGATGCCAGTCTAGCTCTTCGGGCGAGAGGCCGTGCACCTTCTCCAAGAGGTCTTTGCGCGCCAGGTGGAGCGACTTTTGGATGAAGGCCTTAGTATCCATGACGCTCCTACCGTGAAGGGCTGGCCGTGCGCGCGGCGACACGGTCGATGCTGCCGCCGCCGATGACCTCGTCGCCCTGGTAGAAGACGACGGCCTGGCCTGGAGTGAAGGCGCGCTGGGGCTCCTCAAAAACGACTTTTAGAGACGTGCCATCGGCGAAGATATGCGCAGGCGCCTCAGGCGACTTGTAACGATACTTGGCGGTAACGCGCGTCCCATCGGCGGGCGGCGTGCCGGAGACCCAGCGAACGTCCTTGGCCCAGAGCGTGTCGCTCAGCAAGTCGTCCTTGCCGCCGATGACGACGGTCTGTCGAGCAGCGTCGATGCCCACCACGTATTTCGCCTCTTGGCCTGGGATGCCGAGGCTCTTGCGCTGGCCGATGGTGAAATTGACGATGCCCTGGTGATTGCCAAGGGTGCGCCCCTCGGTATCGACGATCGCCCCTGGCTGCGGCTTCAGAAACTTCGCCACGAAGCCGCGATAGTCGCCGTCGGGCACGAAGCAGATGTCCTGGCTATCGGGCTTGTTGGCGTTTGGGAGCTTTGCCGCTTCCGCGATGTGGCGTATCTCATCCTTGGGGTAGCGGCCTATCGGCAGCAGAGTTCGCGAAAGCTCGTGTTGGCCTAGGCCGTAGAGGACATATGACTGATCCTTGGAGGCATCGACTGCCTTGAGGAGGCGGTACGTGCCGCCATCGTTTGCCACCTGCGCATAATGGCCCGTGGCAAGGTAGCGCGCGCCGATGGCCTTTGCCCGCTCCAGCAGCGGGTCGAACTTCACCTTGTTGTTGCAGGCGATGCAGGGGTGCGGCGTGCGCCCGCGGGCATACTCATCGACAAAGTAGTCGATGACGTTTGACTTGAACTCGCGCTCGAAGTTGATGACGTAGTGGGGCATGCCGATGGTGGCGGCGGCCTGCTGGGCGTCAGAGACGTCGTCAACGGAGCAGCAGCGCTTTGCCTCGCCGGAGGCGTAGGGGTCCTCGGGCGTGTGGAGGCGCATGGTGATGCCCACAACGTCATAGCCTGCGTCCTTCAGCAAGAACGCGGCTACTGAGGAATCGACTCCGCCGCTCATGGCGACGACGACCTTTTCGCTGGGCATACAGCCTCCTGGGAAAGGATAACACAGGGAGGGGGAGGGTTTTGTCCATCGAGAGCACAGAGATTACCGATGAAGAGAGGATTGACTATCAGTGAAGAGACAGGTTCTCCTTGACCGGGGCTGTGTTGCCTCCCTAGAATGGCTGTACGATGCCGAAGAGGAAAAAGATTACCACCCTGGACTTGGCGAAGAAGGCTGTTGAGGCCGCGTCAGAGAAACAGGCCTCCGACATCACCCTTCTCGACCTTCACGGCCAGGCTGTCTTCACCGACTACTTCGTCCTTTGCACCGCCGATAACCCGCGCCAGCTGACGGCTATCGCCAATGAGGTAGACGAGGAGCTGACCAAGGCTGGGCTGAAGGCGCACCACAAGGAAGGACGGCCGGAGTCCGGCTGGGTCCTTGTCGACTTCGGCGATATCGTCGTCCACATCTTCAGCGCCAAGCAGCGCGGCTTCTACGACCTGGAATCGGTCTGGAACCAGGCGCCCGTCCTGGTGCGGATGCAGTAGCGGGAACAAAATCGCGCCCTTCTCCGTCTAGTCAGTAAGACTAAGCGGGAGGCGTGCGATGAAACGAACACTGGCTTTCCTATCTGTTCTCTTTGTCATTGCCTTTTCAGTGGTCGCTTGCGGCGGTGGCGACAGCGACATGGAACCCACCGCAAGGGACAGCGCGTCGCGCTTTGCTCCGGCGGCGACGGCATTTCCTGCACCAACACCAGTGCCCAATTTTGGATTCAGTGGCGAAGGTGTTCGAGGCCCTGCCGGGCCAGCAGGGGCCGCTGGGGCATCCGGCTCAGCAATTCTGCCTCAGGCGACAGCTGCGCCCCGGCCTGCCTCTACACCTGCGCCAGCGCCGACCGCCAGGCCGCCAACCACTCCTCTTCCCGGCCTTGGCAGCGGCGCCCTGCCGCCTGACGACGGTCGCAAGGTCATCTCCACCGCGAACTTCGTCCTAGAGGTCACGGAGGTGACGTCGGCCCTCACGCAGATACGCCTCTTGGCTGAAGGGGCCGGTGGCTTCGTCGAGTCCCTCTCCAGCGCTGGCAGCGAATCGAAGCAATCAGCGACGATTGTGGTGCGTGTGCCGCCGGGGCAATTCTTCAATGTGCTGGAGCAGGCGGAGCGCATCGGCACGGTGAAGGCGAGAAGCGTCAGCTCGCAGGATGTCACCGACCAGTTCATCGACCTGGAGGCGCGGCGGAAGGCGTTGCAGCGTCAAGAAGACAGCTACCTGATGCTGCTGGCACGCTCGCAGAACGTGAACGACATCCTTTCCCTGGAGCGGGAGATCAGCCGCGTGCGCGCCGATATCGAGCGCATCCAGGGGCAGTTGAACGTCCTCTCGCGGCGCGTCGACTATTCGACCATCGCCTTCACCTTGCAGCTGCCGCAGCCAACGCTCCCTCCGACACCCACGCCAACGCCGACGCCGCTGCCTATAGGCAACGCGCCGCATGCAACGATGGTGCTGAAGGTTGCGAGCGTTGAGGCGGCCTATGCCGATATCAAGAGCTATGCCGCATCGGTGAAGGCTGAGGTGGATGCTGCGCTCATCGTGATCAATGGCGATGACAAGCGCGCTGACCTGGGCATCCGCTTCTTCCGGGCCGACTTCCCTCAGGCGGTGACGACTATCGAGTCGAAGGGGAAGGCTGCGACGAAAGAGGTTCGCGATGGCACCACTGGCCCCGGCGATAAGAACATCACTAAGCCGGATGCGCGCATCGATGTGCGGCTGGAGATAGCGCCGCCGGTCAAGAAGTCGAGCAACGCCGGGCCTATCGCCTTAGGGAGCGTCCTCGGCGCGCTGGCGCTGATCGCGATGTCAGGCGTGGCTGCCTATGGCTACGGCAAAGGAAAGCGCAACAAGGCAAGCGGCGCGTAGCAGATAGAGAAGATGACGAATAAAGAGGGAGGCCCCGGGGCCTCCCTCTT
>CAMAVV010000078.1 GCA_945861815.1 Thermoflexus hugenholtzii JAD2 | reverse complement strand
TGCCCCTGGCAGGCTGGTTCCTCGGGTCAGACAAAGGACACGGCATCGTGTGGGTCTTTCTGCTGGCTCTCCTGGGAGCTTTAGGAAATCTGCTTGGCTCCCTAGTAGCCTATTACGTTGGCGCGAAAGGCGGGAGGCCGTTGCTGAATCGCTACGGCAAGTACCTGCTCATCTCCCGCCACGAGCTCGACCTCGTCGATCGCTGGTTCACCAAGTACGGGGAGCGCGTCGCCTTCTTCTCGCGCCTCCTGCCGGTAGTGCGCACCTTCATCAGTTTGCCGGCGGGCATCTCCCGCATGAACCTGATGAAGTTCTCGCTCTTCACCTTCCTAGGCGCATACCCCTTCAGCTTGGGGCTGGCCTACGGCGGCTATAAGCTCGGCGAGCACTGGGAAGACCTGCGCAACGCCATGCGCCCATTCGATATACCAATCATCATCTTCATCGTTGCGCTGGTGGTCTGGTACGTCTGGCGTCACTGGAAGCGCGCCTGGCGGCCCGAAGAATCGTAGGGGGCGCGGGGCACACGCCCTCCTAACAAAATCCGCCCTATTTATGCCCCGCGACCGTCCCCGTCGTGATGAACTCGTATGCCGCGATGGCTGCCGTCACGCCGTCGCCTGCCGAGTTCGCCAGCTGCTTCGTAGACTTCCACCGGCAGTCCCCCGCCGCAAAGACACCCGGCACATTCGTCTGCATCATGATGTCCACTTTGATGTGCGCGCCGTCGTCCATCTCGATCTCAGGCTTGAAGACCTCGGTCAGCGGCGTAAAGCCGATGTACACGAAAACGCCCTGCGTTGGCATCTCCGTCTGCTTCCCGGTCTTGAGATTCTTCAGCGCGACACTCTGCACCTGGCCGTTGCCGCCTACCTTTTCCACAGTGGAATCCCAGACGAACTTCATCTTGGGATTCGCAAAGGCTCGCTCTTGTTGAATCATGCTCGCCCGCAGCTTATCCCGGCGGTGCACCACCGTCACCGATTTGCACATCCGCGTGAGGTAGAGCCCCTCTTGCACTGCTGAGTCGCCGCCGCCGACCACCGTCACATCCATATTCGTGAAGAAATTGCCGTCGCACGTGGCACAATAGGAGACGCCTTTCGCGCCAAACTCATCCTCGCCTGGAACGCCCAGCTTCTTATGCTCGCCGCCGGTGGCGATGATGACGGCCTTCGCGTGATACTCCTCGTCGTCCGTCCACAGCTTGAACGGGGGTCCGCCCTTCAAGGCGATACGGCGCACTTCGCCAAAGGCGTACTCTGCGCCGAACTTAGTGGCCTGCGCCTCCGCCTCTGTGATCAGGTCCACGCCCGTGATTAGCTTGGAGATTCCGGGATAATTCTCGATGGCGTCGGTATTGATGATCTGCCCGCCCATGACCGCCCGTTCCATTACCAAGGTCTTCATCTGTGAGCGCGTCGTGTAGATCGCGGCGCTGAGCCCGCAGAAGCCCCCGCCGATGATCACCACGTCATATTGCTGAGCCACGTCTTCCTCCGGTCGCTATCTATCGTAGAAATTAGATGCGCTAGGGCTGCGCAGGGTTCGGCGCAGCGTCGCTTCCCGGCTTTCGCGAGTGGCGATAGATGAGACCGCCGCCGCACAGCACGATCGCCAAGATCGAGATGATCGTCGCTGTGGGCACGTCGCCTGCCACCCTCCAGTTCCCGATCCGAAAGTTCTCCAGCCCAAGGCGGACTGCGCCATACCACACGCCATACATCAGTGCGAAATCGCCCTCTTTGAACTTTTTCGCATATGTGCGGCTTATGTAATAGAAGATGCCAAGGCCGATAAGGTTCAGCAGCGACTCGTAGAGAAAGAGGGGATGGAAACTCGTGAACCCCTCATAGCCGTCGATCCTTTTCTCCAGCGGGATATTGATGGCCCAGGCCGCGTCCGTCGGCTTGCCGTATAGCTCTTCGTTGAAGTAGTTCCCCCACCGTGCCAGGGCCTGCCCCGCGAGAAGCCCCGGCGCGCCGATATCCATCCAGCGCCACATCGGCAGCTTGCGAACCTTTGTGAAGATAAGCATCGCGATAACGCTGCCGAGGATCGCGCCATAGATGCCGATGCCTCCCTCGTCGATGCGGATGATGCGCGAGGGATGATCGCTGTAAAAGCTCCACTCGTGGATGACGTGGTATATCCGCGCCCCGATGATGGCAAAGGGGACGGCTATCAGCAGCGCATTGAAGACCTCTTCTGTCTTCTCGCCGCGCCGCTTCGCCTCGTAGTAGGCGACAACAGTGCCCAGGGCCAGGCCCGCCGCCACCAGGAAGCTGTACCATCGCAAGCCGAAGTTGCCCACTTGAAAGATATATTCCATGCTCAGATATTCCAGGACAGGCGTCTGTGTAGTTCTATCTCGGCTATCGATAAGTGGACCGGTGAGCGGGTGGCCGTCAACTCCCAAACCTCGCCGTATATCCGACTGAAAAGTATACCAGGGAATGTGCTTTGCCGGAACACACAAGGCCCCTTCTCTCTTGTGATGCGTGCCCTGCCTTGGCGGCCTTGGTATACTCTCCTGCGTGCAATCTAAGCGCCACGGGAGGATAAAGGATGAGTACGTATAACGGCAATATCGTCATCAACAAGTCGGTTTCAGAGGTCTTCGGCTACATGGCCGTTCCTGAAAATGCGCCGAAGTGGATGCCGGACGTGGTCGGCATCAAGCGCATCACGCCAGGGCCGCTTGGCCTTGGCTCGAAGTTCGAGGAGACGCGCAAGATGGGTCCCGGGATGAAAGAAACCTATCCCACGGAAGTCACCAAGTGGGTCACAGACAAAGAGATGGGCTTTCTCGCAACAGGAAAGACCGTCACCGTTGATGTGCACTACGACATCTCCTCGGTCAGCGGCGGCACGAAGCTCGACTACGTGATCGGCTTTAAGTGGAAGGGATTTGCGAAGGTCACGGCAATCCTCTTTGGCCTTATGATCGGCATGTCCCTCAAGAAAAATCACAAGCGCCTGAAAGCTGTGATCGAGGGCGGCGGGAAAAAGTAGACACCATAAAAAGGCAGGACTTCACAGATGGCTGAGTTTACCGTTGACGTCTCCATAAATCGCCCAGTCAAAGAGGTGTGGGACTATACCGCAAACTTCGACAATGCTCCTCACTGGATAAAGGAGATCGGCGCAATGAGCAAGCTGACGCCAGGCCCTGCTGGAGTTGGCTCAAAGTTCAAAGAGGTACGGCGGATGGCTGGCATGACGAGTGAGGTCGAGCTGGAAATCACCGAATGGTCTCCGCCACAGTCTTTGAATGTGAAGGTCACAGCCAAAGGCATGTCCGGCTCTGCGCACATAACTTTCAAACCGACAAAGGACGGTGGCGCCCACGTCACACAAACCATGGCCGTTCAATTCTCCGGCTTCATGAAGCTCATTGGCCCCATGGCTATGGGCACGATGAGAAAAGGTGAACAGCGCGCCTATGACAAGTTGAAAGAAGTCCTGGAGAGCACAAGCGAAAAATAGACGAGCGTGGGCCTGTCCTTTATCCTGGAAAGACGCCCCTCCAGAAAGACAGTCTCGCTATGCCCTCCTACGAAATCTCCGCCATCATCAACCGCCCCATCGCCGATGTCTTCTCCTTCGTCGCCGATTTCGGCAACGCCTCCAAGTGGATGCCTGAGGTCAAGGAGATGAAGGTGCTCTCAGATGGCTCTCTCGGCGTCGGCGCAAAGGTCCGCGAGGTGCTGCGCGCCGGGCCAAAGATTAAAGGCGCGTACAACCTTGAAATCACCGAGTGGACGCCCGACAAGGCCATCGCCATGAAGGGGAGCGGCCCCGGCATCAAGTCCTTCCTTGGCAGGTACCAGTTCGACGCTGTGGAAGGCGGCACCCGCCTCACAACCAGCGTCACGGTGAAACTCAGCGCCTTTGTCTGGCTCTTCAGCTGGCTTCTTACCCCAAAGATGCGCGGCGACGAATGGCGGCGCTTCGAGAATCTGAAGCAACTCCTCGAAGCCCCTGCTAAACTCCTCTAATTCTCACGTCATTCACACCTTCCTGCCCCCCGGCCATCGTAAAATGGCAGAGGCATTATGTCGAGAGCCAGAGGTGAGGAATGGGTCTCGAAGAAATACTGCGTGACATGGTGAATTTGGGCGCCTCCGACGTCCACATCACCTCTGACCGCTCCCCCAGCTATCGCATCCTTGGCCAGCTCAAGCTCAACGAGCGCCATCCCGCCCTGTCTACCACCGAGCTTGCCAAGGACCTTCAGCGCTTCCTCACGCCCGAAGAGCGAGCCGCCTTCCAGAAGGAGTTGGAGCTCGACTTTGCCCTTTCCCTTCCTGGCGTGAGCCGCTTCCGCGGCAACGCAGCGATGGAGCGCGGAAATATCACCATGGTCTTCCGGCGCATCCTTGAAAACGTCCCCTCCTTTGAGAGTCTCAGCCTCCCGGATGTGTGCAAACAGCTTGCCATGAAGCCCAAGGGACTTGTTGTCCTTACCGGGACCACTGGCTGCGGCAAATCAACCACCCTCGCGGCGATGCTCGATTACGTCAACAGCACCACCAGCCGCAAGATCGTGACCCTGGAAGACCCCATCGAATATCTTTTCAAGGACAAAAAGTCCGTCATCACACAGCGCCAGCTTGGCGAAGACACCCACTCCTTTGCGGGCGCCCTGCGCCACGTCCTCCGCCAAAACCCGGACATCATCATGGTCGGCGAGATGCGCGATGCCGATACTGTTGCCGCCGCCCTGACCGCCAGCGAGACCGGCGTTCTGGTGCTCAGCACAGCCCACGCGCCCAGCGCCGCGCAGACCATCGAGCGCCTCATCGATATGTTTCCGCCGCACTATCAAGGCCAGGTGCGCGCCCAGATCGCCTCTGTTCTGGAGGCCGTCCTCTACCAGCGTCTTTTACCCACAGCAGATGGCGCAGGCCGCCTGCCTGCGCTCGAAGTGATGCTGGGAACCACGGCCATCCGCACCCTTATCCGTGATGGCAAGTTCCAGCAGCTTTACGGCACTATCCAGCTCGCAACAGGCCAAGGCATGCGCACATTGGACCAAGCCCTTATCACCCTCTACAAAGCGAAGAAGATTAGTATCGATTTGGCGATCGAGCAGGCAGCCCACCCGGAGCAGGTCGCCCAAGAACTCCGCTCCATCGGCATCGCCATCTAACCCACCTTCTCAGGAAACGAAGAAAGGCCCTGCCGGTTCGAACCGGCAGGGCCTTTCTCTTTCTACTGACTAAACGTCTGCCCTGTTGTTAGGGATGCCGGTCTGCCTCTCTCACAAAGGCTGCCTCTCCAAGCATCCCTTGCCGAGGGGGGACGAGGTCAGGCCGGCATCCCTAGGTGAATGTGTGCGTAGAGCGCTATACGCCCATTACGGACAAACGCCGGCGACGATCGTGCCTGCCACATCCCAGGTGTACGTGCAGCGCGTCGGGCTCTTCCGCAGATAACCGGGGTACAGCACTTCCGTGCTCGTGCCCGTCGGCAACGCCGAGAAGTCGCCCGTTGCCGAGCCCTGCGCCGCCAACGCCGTGATCTGCCGGTTCGCCATCATCGAGTCCATCGCGGCCTGCACCGTCGAAAGCTCCGTCGAATTCGCCTCCGTCTTGCCGGCGCCAAAGAACTTGCTGTAGGCCGGCACCGCCACGCCTGCCAGCACGCCCAGCACCGCAACCACCACTAGCAACTCGATCAGCGTGAAACCCTTCTGTCCCTTCTTCTTCGCGATACGCATCTTCTTCCTCCTTGTTTTTCCCTTGAAATGCTTGGCCTTTCGATTCTTTTGCTGTACTGCCTGGGCACCCTTGGCGCGCCCTCCGCTGAGTCCCCCTCGGGGCTGTCCCCGTACTCGCGGAGAGCGCCGCTAGGCCCCCTATGCCGTTAGGCAGGTCAAATCAAGTTCACTACGGACAGGTGCTCTGGACGATCGTGCCGGCCAGGTCCCAGGTGTACGTGCAGCGCGTCGGGCTCTTCCGCAGATAGCCGGGGTACAGCACTTCCGTGCTCGTGCCCGTCGGCAGCGCGGTAAAGTCACCCGTTGCTGAGCCCTGAACTGCCACTGCTGTGATCTGTCTGTTCGCCATCATCGAGTCCATCGCGGCCTGCACCGTCGAAAGCTCCGTCGTATTCGCCTCCGTCTTGCCGGCGCCAAAGAACTTGCTGTAGGCCGGCACCGCCACGCCTGCCAGCACGCCCAGCACCGCAACCACCACCAGCAACTCGATCAGCGTGAAACCCTTCTGTCCCTTCTTCTTCGCGATAAACATATCTTTCTCCTTTTCTCCTTCTTGTTTACTTGTGTTTACTTGCCAGACGCCGGGGAAGGCGTCCTTGAAGCTGTGATGCTGTATGCAAACCTATCGCCGCCGGGCGCAGAGACCCTGGTTATGCTGTCAGCCGTTACCTGGAAAAACTGCCCTGTCCGCTCGAGGCTGCTGACGAAATCCAGGATCGCCTCCATCCTTGGGGCTGTGCCCTCAAAAGCGATCGCCCCGCCGATAGCGGCGACACGGCTAACGACGACCCCACCTGGCGCTGCCTTCAGCGCCTCCTCCACGTCGAACCACGCCTCACCCCCAACCGGGCGCAAGGCGTTCCGTTCGTCTTGCGCCACGCGGATCTGCGCCTCCACCTTAGCCAGGCGCTCTGTCACCGCCGCGCGGTTCTTCAACTCGGTTTTCCCAAGAGAGATCTGCCGCTGCGCCCTCGAAAGCTGCGCCTGTTTCGCCTCCAGAGTCAAAGCTTCGGCCTGCTTCCCCTGATAGACCGGATAGATGCCCGCCATCGCCACCACCAGCGCCAGTGTTGCTGCCACCGCCTTTGGAGAGACTGGCTGGCGCTTCAGTTCATCGGGAAAAACGTTAAAGTCCACCGTCCACAGGCCCTTGCCCGCCCGCTGGGGATGGCCCTTCTTGAGCGCCGCGCCCAGTGCAGCCGCATAGGCGGCGGCCGGGAATTCAGGGGGCGCCTCCAAGGGGCTCACAAACTGCTCTACAGGGAAGGAAGTAGCGCTTCGAAGGGCGTGGCCAAAATGGAAATCGCCCGCCATCTGGCCCGTCACCACGATAGGAGTCTCCGGCGGCACCGTGACGCTCGTTTGTGACGCCTGGTAATAGTCCACAGAGCGACTTATCTCGTCCGCGAACTGCCGCGCCCGGTCCTCCGGGCTCGTGTTGGGAGGCGAGGCAAGGGCGCGAACGCTCCGAGGGACTCCATCCAAAACCAGGATCAGATCGGCGGTCTCTTGGTGCACATCGAGGATGATTGCCTTGGAGCGCCCAACGGCTCGCAGCAGCGCCAGCGGCTTCAGGTCCCAGAGGCGAGGCTTGATCTTCGACCCTTGCAGGCCCATGCGGAAAGGGTCATAGACATCCCGTGGCGCGCCTGCGAATATCACCTCGCGGTTCGCCTTTGTCACCCGGAACGTCTGCCAAAAGAGGTGTATCTTCGAAATCTCCAGCGGCAGGTCCCGCTGGGCCTCTCTGCGGATCGCCTCAACCAGCAGCGCCTTTGAGAGCACAGG
>CAMAVV010000077.1 GCA_945861815.1 Thermoflexus hugenholtzii JAD2 | reverse complement strand
GTAGGCGATCTCCGCCTTGCGATCCGTCATGTCCCACTCGCGGGCAGGCGCGATAACCTTCAAGTCCGGCGCCAGGGCGTGTGTGCTGACGTCGAATCGCACCTGGTCGTTGCCTTTGCCCGTGCAGCCGTGGGCGATGGCCGTCGCCTTTTCCTTCCGCGCGATGTCCACAAGCAGCTTGGCGATAAGTGGCCGTCCCAGCGCCGTTGCCAGCGGGTAGACTCCTTCGTAGATGGCGTTGGCTTTGAGCGCGGGGAAGATAAAGTCGTTGACGAAGGTCTCTTTGGCGTCCACGAGATAAGCGTTCACCGCGCCCGTCTTGAGCGCGCGTTCTTTGATGCCGCCCAGGTTTGAGGCGCCGCCCAGGTCGATCGTGAGCGTCACCACGTCCATGGCGTAGGTCTCTTTGATCCACCGTATCGCGACGGATGTGTCGAGGCCGCCGCTATATGCAAGCACTACTTTCTCGGGCATCACCTAATCCTCATATGGCTGTTATTGGGTCTTCTTTGCAAACGTCCGGACACAGCTTCTATCTGTGTAATCGGTGTAATCTGTGGCTAAATATCCCGTCTTACTCTTCTATTTCAGCCCCTTCGCCTTTGCCACTTCGCCGATGGCCGTATCGAGCCGCTTCATGCCCTCATCCACCTCTGGGGTCGTGATCACCAGCGGTGGCATGAAGCGCAGCGTGTTCGGGCGCGGCGCGTTGAGGAGCAGGCCGTTCTTTATCGCCGCGGTCAGCACATCGCCCGAGATGTCGTCTTTGAACTGGATCGCCTGCAGCAGCCCTTGGCCGCGCACCTCTGTGACAAACCGGTGCTTCTTCTGCAGCTTCTGCAGGCCCTTCGTCAGCCGCGCGCCGCTCTTCTTTGCGTTCGCTAGCACCTTGCGCTTGATGACATAGTCGACGACGGTATAGCCCACGGCGCAGGCCAGGGGATTGCCGCCAAAGGTGGTGCCGTGGTCGCCGGGCGTCAGCACCGCCGCATGCTTCTTCGCCATGAATGCGCCGATGGGCACGCCGCCGCCGAGGCCCTTCGCCAGGGTCATCACATCAGGCTCCACGCCGAAGGCCTCATAGCCAAAGAGCGTGCCCAGGCGGCCGATGCCCGTCTGGACTTCATCGAACATCAGCAGAAGGCCCTTCTCGTCGCACCACTTCCGCAGCTGCTGCATATATTCCTTGGAGGGAACGATAACGCCGTTCTCTCCCTGTATCGGCTCGATGAGCACGGCGCACGTCTTCTCCGTGGTTGCGCTCATCACCGCTTCGATGTCGTTGTAGGGGACATGGACAAAGCCGCTGGGCATAGGCAGGAAGTTCTCTTGATAGTGGACGTTGCCCGTTGCGGCGACGGCGGCCAGGGTGCGCCCGTGGAACGAGCCCTCGGTCGAGATGATTTCGTACGCCCCGTTGCGCTTAAGCTTGCCGTACTTTCGGGCTAGCTTGATCGCCCCTTCGTTCGCCTCAGCGCCGCTGTTGCAGAAGAAGACCTGGTCCATGCAGCTGTTCTTCACCAGCAGTTCGCCAAGCTGCACCTGGGGGATCGTGTAGAACTGGTTCGACGTCTGGATGAGCTTTTTTGACTGCGCGATGAGGGTTTTGGTGATGGCCGGGTGGCAATGGCCCAGGCTGTTGACAGCCCACCCGCCCACAAAGTCGAGATACTTTTTGCCCGAGTCGTCCCACACCCACACGCCCTTGCCGCGCTCGATGGTGAGCGGCACGCGCTTGTTCGTCGTCATATAGACCTTGGCGGCGCGATCCTGCCACTGGCTCACTGTGACCTCCCCTGGACGGCAAACCGGGTTTCGGGCGAAAAAGAGTCCTCCCATTATAGCCGATTTCCCTGTATCGCGACTCCTGCTGGCCTGGGTCACGCCCATCGAAAAGGGTGGCCCGCCGAAGGCAAAGGGCTAGGCCAATGAGACAAGGTAGGAGCCTGCCCTGAGCGAAGTCGAAAGGGCGGCAAGCTCGTGGGCCAGAAGAAGGGCGCAACCCTCACCTACTTCCACCAGAGCCTGCCCCTTTAGCGCGTCGTATTTCGTCATGCTGCGTCTATGGCCGACTGGTTTTGTTCATTGACTGTGGTGCTACGCTACCTATCGTCGCCATGACCAACGCCCTTGCCTAAAAAGGCGTGGGTAACGTTTGAATGAAAATGCTTCTCGAAAGAGGTCACGAATTTCCTTTATCTCAAAGAGCTTCATAGTTCGGCTACTGAGCGTCCAACTTCGCCATCAGTTTTTACCCTTTTAACCTAATGCGATTTTCGCTGGGTCTCACTCCGTATGGCCGTTTTCCAGATCTAAAATCGTTGCAACAAACTGTGCGCCTTGCCGAAAGCCTCGGCTTCGAAGGCGTTACCATCAGCGATCACGCCCTCATGTCCACTGCACACTCGAAGGACTTAGGGGCTGTGTGGTACGACCCACTGGTCCTCGGGACTGCTATTGCCCTTTGCACGACCAAATTGCGGATAGTCTTTAATACCCTTGTTTTGCCTTATCACCATCCGATCCGACTAGCAAAAGCCATCTCGAGTCTTGATCTATTTTCAGGCGGTCGGGTGACCGTGGGTGTAGGCGTGGGATGGATGCGCGAGGAATTTGATGCTCTCGGTGTGCCCTATCGAGAGCGAGGCTCGCTCACAGAAAAGTCTATCCGAGTTATGAGGGCATTGTGGACTGGGAAACCCTTTGGCCCTGCATCCAAAGGAATGGTATTCGAACCTCGGCCTGTGCAGGTTCCACATCCACCTATCTGGATTGGCGGAGGAGTTCGGCGCACTCTTGAAAGAGCTGCGGAGTTTGGCGATGGTTGGCACCCGTTGGGCAAAGATCTTGCAACTCTAGAGAAAGACGCTGGCGATCTGCGGCTGTTGCTAAAGAGAAAAGGCAGGTCGCAGGATTCCTTCACTCTTTCGTACACGTTATACGACGCAGGAGATGCTGCTCGAATAGGAAATCACACCCGGGCGATTGGCGGCCAGGAAGCCACGGTTCTGGAAGCAGATCCCGAAGCCGCAATCGGCCTTCTCAACCGTTTGACAGAGATTGGCTTCTCTCATATCGTCATCCGACTCCGAAGTGACTCCCAAACAGAGCTAAACGAAGCGATGATCCGTTTCGCTGCTAGGATCATGCTCCCTATGTCGAGGCAGGCAGGGCGGTAGGTCATGGCGAGAAACTCAGGGGATCCATCGCAACTCTACGTGAACGTTCGTCAGGGGACACTGCTGTCCACTTGATGCTGGAAAGGGCCCATATGCATGACAGCAATTGGCCTAGTGTCAAACGTGTCGAGGTAGCCGCGTGTTGAATAAGATCGAGGGCGCATTTTTTTCGTTGTCCGCAGTTCCGGCAGACAGAGAGGACGAATACAATCTCTGGCACCGACTCGACCATATGCCCGAGATGGGCTCTGTTCCTGGTGTGGCGCTTGCCAGTAAGTGGATGGCGCAAGCGGAGCACCAACATGCGCGTCTGGTCGCACATCCCGATCTCGTTGGATCGAAGTATCTGACGTGTTACTTGATGGAGAGACCGCTGTCTCGATCGCTCCAAGCGTGGCGCGAGCATGGTTTCGCATTGAAAGCAGCGAGCCGGTACCTTGGGTACCGCATTTCCTATCTATCAGGCCTTTTCCGCCTTGAGAAAGCCTATGCAACGCCACGAGCAGTTGTGGCGCCTGAAGCGATCCCATTTCGTCCAAATCTGGGCGTCTATGCGTACATCGTCGATATCGGCGAAGCGAATCTCGAACCCGCGGTATCTCGATGGATCGATGAAGGCTGTATTCAAAATATTCTAGGTATTGAAGGCGTGACGGGAGCCTACTCTTTCGTGACCCCCTCTGCACTAGAGGAAGACCCTTACGCGGCCTTGAATCCCAGAGGGAGGAGGATCGTGATCTGGTATCTGGATCGGGATCCATTGAAGGCCGCCAAGGAAATCGCGGGCAGACTTACAGAAACTGCTTCGTCCTTCGCTGACGCTTTCGGGTCAAATGTCATAGACGTCGCGTTCGCTGGTCCATTTGGCAGGATGTAGCACGGCGCACTTATAAGGCTAGGACGGGCCATGCCGTCCTTTCAAGGAGACGCATTGTGTTCACACTCGACTCATTTCGACTTGACGGGAAGATTGCGTTAGTAGCCGGTGCTGGGCGGGGGATGGGGCAAGCCATCGCTCTGGGACTAGCAAATCTTGGTGCTACCGTGATCGTTGCTGACCTTTTTGAGGATCGCCTGCAGGATACGGTCAGCGCAATTAGAAGCCAAGGTCACAGGACAGAGGGGATCCGGGTCGACGTTCGCGATCGGACTTCAGTTCAAAACATGGTCGATCAAGCGTTGCAAAAGTTTGAACGGATCGACATCCTTGCACACAACGCCGGCGGCATGGTCGGCATCCTTAGCGATCATGTGGACGTTACCGACGAGGGGACTTGGAACTCAATCGTAAGTCTCAACCTGACTGCCGTATATCTTGTCGTGCACGCTGTGGCTCCAATCATGAGAAAACAACAAGAAGGCAATATCGTAATCACGGCCTCTATAGCGGGCCTGGTTGGAATGGAAACCCTTGGACCTTACGGGGCTTGCAAGGCAGGAGTGATCCAGCTTGTCCGGGCCCTTGCCGGAGAACTTGGTCCCGACGGTATTCGCGTCAACTCGGTCTCACCGGGTACGATTGACTCGCCTTCCGTAAGAGAAGCGGGCGAACGCCGTTTGCGGGACTTTGGTGTCAAGGATCGAACTGTGGAGTTGGCCCCGTTAGGAAGGAAAGGCTTACCGGACGATATTGCAGGCGCAGTTGCGTATCTTGCTTCGCCGGCATCGAGCTATGTTACCGGGCACAACCTGGTCGTCGATGGCGGACGGCTAGCCGTTGGGCGACATCATACTCGGCCACGGGAGGGGCAACGCCCATCAAGCAACTAGACCACCGTTCGCAAGAAGATTACAACGCGAAAGCTTTTCTTAGCAGTCAATCCCGCTTGTCTATGTAAGCCAGAGTGCTGCTACGAACCTTTTGGTGTCCTGCCCCACACAAATTTGTACACCCTATGGCCGCGTGCCCAAGTTCAGCTTAGGCAAAAACGCGCCCGCGCTAACATCCTCAGGCCAGCCCGGGTGCCTCCACGCGGTTGGATCGCCTCTGTAGGTTCAGGTCTGTCGTCATCCTGAGCCTATCGGGAGCACGTGTCCTCACTCCGCGTGTGTCGTCACTCCGTATGCGGCATCGGATCGCCCTGGGATGCGCATGCATCTCAACAAATGGCGTTTGGTTGTGGGAACAACCCAATCTACCCTTCCGCCGTAAACAGCACAAAGCGGTCAGGGGGTGACGCGGACGATGACGCGCTGGGCGAAGTCGAGGACGGCGAGGGAGGGTCTGACGCCCCTCCCCCTATCTTCCTTGCTGCTGCCTCAACCGCTTTAACTGCTCCAGCAACTGCTCCACCTGCTTGATAAGCTCGTCGATGGTGGGCGCGGGCTGTGGCTGGCTTCCGGCCCCTGGTTGCGATGGCGTCGGCCCAGGTATCGCGCTTGGCGGCGCAAGGCCAAAGGCCACCTGCAGGGCGCGCTCCAAGGTCGGCTCCATGATGGGCGTGTTCGACCCGTTGACCACGATGACGCGCTTCATCTCAGGGAAATTCAGCGTCGAGGCCTGGAGATAGACGGGCTCGATGTAGAGCAGCGACTTGCCTAATGGGATGACCAGCAGGTTGCCCCGGATGACCTGCGACCCCTGCTGGTTCCACAGCGCGAACTGCTGGGAGATGACCGGGTCGTTGTTGATCCGCGCCTCTACTTGCGCCGGGCCGTCCACCTGCTTGTCCTTCGGGAACGTATACGCGACGAGCTTGCCGTAATGTTCGCCGTCGTTGCGCGCGGCAAGCCAGGCTACCATGTTCGGCTTGTTCAGCGGCGTGAAGGGCACAAAGAGCAGGAACTCCTCTTTCTGCTGCCCCGGCAACGGCATGATGACGTAGTAGGCCTCGATGGGCTGGAGGTTGTTGTAGAAGATCTCAGAAGGCTTGCTCCACACGTCTTCCTTGGTGAAATAGGAGCGCGGGTCCGTCGAATGATAGGTGCGAAAGATCTCCTCCTGAACGTTGAACAGGCCCTCCGGGTAGCGGACGTGGGCGCGCAGGCTCGCGGGCATCTGCGAAAGAGGCTTGAAGAGCTCAGGGAAGGCCGAGGCATATGTTCGCACCAGTGCGTCGCTCGGGTCCGCCGCGTAGAAGTCCACTGAGCCGTCATAGGCGCTCGTGACGACCTTGACGCTGTTGCGGATATAGTTGAAGCCGCCGTGGTATCGCTGTGAGTAGGGAAAGCGGTTCGTCGTTGTGTAGGCGTCCTGCATCCAGTAGAGCTTGCCGTCAGCGACGACGATGTACGGGTCGGCGTCCAGGCGAAGGAATGGTGCGATCTTGGTGATTCGCTCTTGGATGTGCCGGTTGTACAGCACACGCGTCTTCGACGTGCGCTCGTCGCTTATCAGCAGGTTGAAGTCGCTCAGCCGCCAGGCCAGCGCCGCCTTCCGGGCGAAGGAGCTGAGGCGCACGCCGCCCCCTCCTTCAAAGGTCGTATAGATAGGCGAATCTTGCGCCGTCGGGTAGTCGAACTCCTGGGTCTTGGTGTTCACCAGCACATGGGTGCGCGTGCCCTCGCCGTAGTAGATCTGCGGCTGGCCTATCTGGAGCGCGCCCTTTGGCGGCACGTCCTGGATGATGAACGACGGCCTTCCCTCGGCGTTGAACTCCGTCACCGGGCTCATGGCCACGCCGTAGCCGTGGGTGTACTGCAAGTGCTGTGCCACCCAGGTATGTGCCTCCTGCGGCAGCTGGTCCGCCGAAAGCTCCCGCGCCGAAAGCATCACTTGCAGCTCGCGCCCGTTCACCGTGTAGCGGTCGATATCGACGTCGGAGAAGACGTAGTAAGGCCGCAGCGACTGTATCTGGTTGTAGGTGTCGCGCAGGGGCCTGTAGTCCCACAGGCGGATATTGTTGATGGTGCCGGGGCTGCCGAAGACCTCTGCGGCTGAAAGGTTGCCCTCCACCGGAAAGGCGTTCACCTCGATGCGGTTGAGCTGGTAGGCCTCCCTCGTCATCGCGATGTTGCGCTCGATATATTCCGTCTCACGCGCCAGCTCGCTTGGGGAGACGCTGAACCGCTGGTAGAGCGTGGGATAGAAGGCCAGCGCGACGGCGGCGCAGACGGCCCACGCGGCGAAGCCCATGATCGCGACCCGGCTCTTGTTGAACCAGGCGGCGGCGATGAAGGCGATCGCCATCGCCAGCGAGGCGCCCATCATGAAGCGGAGGGCCAGAAGGCGCGCCGTGGCGTCCGTGGCGTTTGCGCCAAAGAGTGTCCCTCCGAGCCCGCCCGAGTTCAGCGGCAGCTCGCTGATATCGAACCAGAAGCTCCAGGCCACGATGACGAAGAGGATGGCAAGCAGGATGCCAAGGTGCGTCTTCGTCTTCCGGTTGATCGTCGGGAGGATGCCCCGTGTTGCTGTGCTTACCGTGT
>CAMAVV010000076.1 GCA_945861815.1 Thermoflexus hugenholtzii JAD2 | reverse complement strand
ACAACAGCGAGGCCAAGGCCGCTTCCGCCCGTCTTTTTCCCTTGCTCCGGGTCCCGGTAGAAGGCCTCGAAGACGCGTGGCAGTGACCCAGGCGCGATGCCTGGGCCGTTGTCGGACACTTCGATGGAAACAGCGCCGTTGGCTTGTGTGGCTGAGATGGCGATCGTCGTTCCTGGCGGTGTGTATTTGACGGCATTTTCGACGAGGTTGGTGAGCACTTGGTCGATCTCCACAGGGTCCATAGGCACCAGTGGCATCTGCTCGGGGATATTCACAACGATGTGGTGGCCCGCCGCGATGTTCTTTAGCCGTTCGAGGACCGTGTCGACAGACTCGCGGATGGAGCTGGGCATCTTGTCCGGGCGAAGGATACCGGATTCGATGCGGGAGAGATCCAGGAGATTTTGCACAATGCGGTTGAGGCGTTTGGCCTCTTCCTCTATCGCTTCAGCGAACTCGGTGAGATCTGCGTCAGACCAGCGCACATCTGTCTGACGCAGGCTTCCGGCGGAGGTCATGATGGAGGCCAGGGGGGTGCGCAGATCGTGGGAGACGGCGTTGATGAGGGCCGTTTTTAGGTCGTCGGCGCGGCGTAGGATCTCCACCTCTGTCGCCTCGTTTCGCAGTCGCTCGCGTTCGATGCCCAAGCCGAGCTGTTTCGCGACGGCGGAAAGGAGACGTGCGTTGGCGATGGTCATCCCTTGGGAGTCTGGATGGAGGACGAGCACCAGAACGCCTGCGGGCTGGCCATGGACGCGCACCGGCACCACGCTGATCCTATTCACTACCTTGCGCCGGAAGGGACGGAAGGTGGGGATAGGCAAAGGCACCGCCGGGCCGTGTCTGAAGATGACGGTGCGGCGGATACTTGGCGCAGGGATAGGCACTGAAGGTATCCAGTCCTGGATGAGCTTGCGGCTGAGGACCTGAGCCGGCTGGAGGACCACCGGGATCCATGTTCCTGGCAGGGCGCGATGGGCTCCCGTCGGCCCTTGGCCTTCTGTCAGGACTTCGACCGGCGTGCGGTCTGCCGACTGGGCCATCTCCAGGGACGTAACGTCTCCAACGAGTGCCTTCGCGGTTTGATCTCCGGAGTCGGAGATCTCAGCGAGGACCGCGCCGAGCCGCAGTTCCGCGTGCAAGCGCTCCGCCATGATCTGCAGCGTCTCTCGCAGCTCGTATTCGCTCATCAAACGCACAAGGTCGTAGAGCAGAGAGGCTTCGCGCTCGCGCTCCTTCGCCTCTTGGGCTTTTGTGCGCTCTTGCGCGGCGAGCTGGCCGGTCACCAGGGCGGTGAGCAAGAAGATCATGAGGGCGGTCCAGTCGTCGCCGGCAAACTCGAAGAGAACAGGCTCCTGCTCGGAGAGGAAGGAATCGAAGGTGATGGCGGAGAGAAGGGCCGCGAGGATCGCGGGGCCGCTGCCGAAAGCGACGGCAACGATGATGACGGCGATGAGGTAGAACATCGAGACATTGGCGATCTCGACGCGGCTCTTGATGAGAGCGATGAAGAGACTGGCGACGGCGACGGTGGCGACTGCGCCTGGATAGCCGACCCAAATCTTGCGAGCGACCTTATCGATTTGTTCGAATTTGACCACGCTGCCGCCTTCGAGATGCGCTTATCCGATTGTACTCCTGATAGAGCGGCGGGGGAGCATGAAGCGGCGCGCGAAGGTCAGCACGAGTTCCTTGTTCTGGTTCGCGACCTTGGTTTCGACGTGAACGACTCCCCTGTCCGGCTTGCTGCGCGAGAGGCGAATATCGAGCACTACGGTTTCGGCGTAGATGGTGTCGCCGATGAACACAGGGGCGTGATGAGCGACGCGTTCGTACTCCAGGTTCGCGATGACCGCGCCGCTCAGGCTTGGGATGCTTATGCCGACGGCGGTGCTCAGCACAAGCAGGCCGTTCACCAGGCGCTGACCATGCTGTGTCGCGCTGGAATAGTGCGTGTCTATGTGCAATGGCTGGTGGTTCATCGTCACAAGGCTGAAGAAGTCGTTCCCCCATTCGGTCATGGTGCGGCCGGGCCAGTGGACAAAGCGGTCGCCCGGCTCCAAGTCTTCGATGAAGCGTTCGAAAAAGGCGCGCCCGTCGTGTTCCATTGGGAGTCTCCCGCAGGCAGTTTTCTTGACTCGGCACATTGTGGGCCGTAGACTCAGCCCGCCGCAAGGGACGACTCTCCACAGGAGGCCGCGATGATTTTCGATAGGCTCAGTCTTAAGGGAAAGACGGCCATCGTGTCCGGGGCGGGCGGAGGCGGCATCGGAACCGCGACATCGCTGATTTTGGCGGAGGCGGGCGCGAATATCGTCGCCATAGATATACAGGCCGATAGGGTGAACGACACAGAGGCCAAGGTGAAGGCGATGGGGCGCGACTGCTTGGGAATCGTCGCCGATATACGCGAGAAGGCTGAAGTCGAGCGGGCGATGGGGCAGTCGGTCAAGAAGTTCGGAGCTGTGCATTGCCTTGCCAATGTGGCCGGCGGCATGCAGCCAGGGCAATGGGGCCCACTTGAGACCTATGGCGACGATACCTTTGACCAGGTGATCAGCCTCAATTTGCGCTATGTCTTTCTTATCTCCCAGGCCGTTGCGAAGCAGATGATCGAGAAGGGCATCTCGGGTAGCATCGCCAGCGTCGCCTCGGTGAGCGGCATCGCAGGCGCGCCCTACCACGGCCCCTACGGCGCTGCGAAGGCGGGCTTGATGGCGCTGACGCGCACCATGGCGGTCGAATGGGGCTACTATGGCATCCGAGTCAACGCCCTCGCCCCTGGAGCCGTGAAGACGCCCCGCGCGATGGCCGGGAATACCGTGGATTTGGACGAACGCGCCAAGGGCATCATCCCGATCGGGCGCGCCTGCCAGCCCGACGAGATCGCAGCCGGCCTGCTCTTCTTGCTTTCGCCGATGGCGAGCGCGGTCTCCGGGCACACGCTTGTGGTGGACGGCGGCGCAACGGCGAAGTTCTCCCTCAGCGGGCAAGCCAGCCGCTATGCGCCCCAAGGGCAGGTGCGCGAGGCGCCCCGTCCCTAGCGGGCTGGCCTTTTTGCAACTTCTGCTGCCAGCGTCCTCGATCGCTTGCGTTGTTCATCGCTGGCACCCAGCTCGATCCCGAGCATTTCAGCCTGATAGTGCAGATCGTACACAGTCACATTCAGCAGTTCTGCCGCCCGGCCTATGCTTATCCTTCCCTCGGAGACGAGCTTGAGAACGTACTGAGCCGCGCCCCGGTGCATCCACTGTCGTAAAGCAGTTGCCTTGTCGGTGTGTTCTTCTTGGGCGCTGAGCGCCGCAAGTTCATCTAAATGTTCAGGTATGCGTAATGGGACAACTTTACTCTTCATGACCGCTTCCTCCACTCTCGAGAGCTTGCCGTGCCTCCCAGTAGGCGGCGGCTCGGATCGCTGGCTTAAGACGTTCAAGGGCCTCTTGGGCCTCAACTCTTTTTAGGATGCCCAGCCTTGCGAGGATTACGACGATGTCAGATGGCGTGAGGAAAGGAGTGCCCTGTTCCGTAAGGAGTGCAAGGAAGCGACGGTCGTCACTCACAACAATCGCCTCGCGTTTTTGGCCGAGAACCTCAAGGATGGCGAGTTCTCCAGCGCCTAGGCCAAAATCGCGCCGTCTCCGTCCCTCCACAGACATGATGGCGACAGCCCCATCAAGAGTCCTCTGGATGACCTCCGCGTCTTGGTGAAGCTTGGCCTTCCCTCTGACGACAACCTCATCGTAGACCGCGCGGGGAATTGTGCAGCGAAATGCGCTCACAGTGTGAGTAAGGACACCGCTTTTGTGGAGCTTAATCAGTCCGTCTGCATCGAGAACCAGGTGCACAAAGCAAGAATACTACAATGCTATACAAAATACAACACCTTGCGTCTTGGGGCGCCTCGCCCCTAGCGAGCCGGTCTTTCTCCCTGCCGCCAGACTTCCATGAAGCGCTGGCAGGCGGTCACAAAGCTCAAGATCGCCGTGATATAGAGGAAGGCTGTGATAGGCCCGGCGATCAGGCCGGCGCCGATGAGGATGATGCGCTCCGGCCTGGTGACAATGCCGCTTGTGCAGGGATAGCCAAGCCCTTCGGCGCGCGCCTTCACGTAGCTCACCATCGATGTCCACACCAGCACGGCAACGGTCAGGAGCGCCTCTTCTTTCGCCCCTGTGCCGACGAAGTGGGCCAGCAGGCCGAAGAAGATCGCGGCTTCGGAGACACGATCGAGATTCGAATCCAGAAATGCGCCGAGCTTTGTCGCGCGGTTCGTGCGCCGGGCGAGCGCTCCATCAAGGAGATCGATAGCGCTGCCGGCTAGGACAAGGATGCCGCCCCAGACAAGGTGGTCTGTCCACAGGAGCGCCCCTGCGCCGATACTGGCCAGGAGGCCGAGAATCGTGATCTGGTTGGGCGTGACCCCGAGGCGATGGAGAACGCTAACCATCGGGTCGATGATTCCGGTGAGAAGTGCGCGGCTCCGCTGCCGCAGTCTCTCAAAGGATGTCGGCTGTGCCGTGGTCATGGCTTCCTTTCGATCCGGTCCAGAGCGCCGCGCTCATCGAGCAGGCGTTCGTAGTAGTCATAGACTTGCTTAGCAACGATTGACCAGCTGTAGGTTTGCGCGTGCGCGCGCCCTCGAGCGCCCATCGCCCGGCGCATCTCCGGGTTCTGCATCATCTGCACGATGGCGGCTGCGAGGGCCTGGTCATCTTGCGGTTCCACGAGGAGTCCCTGCTCGCCATGATGCAAGACGCCTGCATAGCCGGGGATGTTCGATGCGATGACAGGCCGCTCCGTCGCCATTGCCTCCAGCAGCACGAGGCCGAAGCTCTCCCCGCCAGTCGCCGGTGCGACAAAGACATCGGCGGTGCGGTAGTAGCGCGGAAGCTCGGTGTGATCGACGCCGCCGACGATCTCGATATCGTCGAGCAGACGCTCGCCAAGAACGCGCTCCGAAGCAGGGTCTAGCTTCCCAGGGCCAACAACGATGAGCCGGATATGCGGATATTCCCACTTCAGCCGCCCGAAGGCTGAGATGAGATAGCGAAGGCCCTTGCGTTTCTCCATGCGTCCGACAAAGACGATGTTGAACTTCCCGTCCATGTATTTCTCGACCGGTTTTACGTCAGGACGGAAATGAGCCAGGTTGATGCCGTTTGGGATGATGTTGTAGTAGCCCGGGTAGTAGCGGCTGATGAGGTCTGCTGCCGCTTGAGAGACAGCGATCTTTCCGTGGAGATTCCGGATCCAGCGCTTGAGGAAGGGTCGCGCAGAGCGATAGCCCCTGCTGCGCGGCACGTAGGCGTGAAAGGTGCCGACGTTGAGGGTGTGGGAATTGCGAAGGAAAGAGATCGTCAGCGCCGAGACAAGGGGTTCGTGCATGTGAACAACGTCGAACTCCTCCTCTTCCATGAGCGCGCGCACCTGGGAACTGCGGTGGAAGGAGAACGTCGGGCGCGCGACTGAACCTGCGATGGGAATAGGAACAGGCTTGCCGATGGTGACAAGGTTCGGTGTCGCCAGGTCCTTCGCAGGCTTCGAGGCTGGAGCAACGATTATCGTCCGGTGGCCCATCCGCTGAAACTCATCGGAGAGGGAGCGGATATGGTTCTTGACTCCGCCCGGATAGGCCCAATCGTACGGAGAGACGAGAGCAATCTTCATAGGAGCAGAGTAACTATGGACTAGCGAGAGCGAAGATTCAAGGCTTTCCCGTCTCCCTTCCGTTTCCGTTTGCTGGCAGGGAGGAGACAGATTTTTCAGGCATATCAGCCAGCCAGATAGGGTGGAAGGCTATCCACTGGCCTGGATCGCCTCGCACATGCCGTTCCAGCGAACGAACGAGCTCATCAATGACGGCGCGCGCCTCTCGCGGCTTCCCATCGGTATGCAGCGCCACAGGCGGTTCGATGACCGCTCGATAGCGGTTGCGCCCGGTGCGGATGGTGAAGGCGGGGACCAGCGCAGCTCCTGTTCGCAGGGCCAGTTCGGCGGCACCGGTGGGCATAAGGGCATCTTCGCCGAAGAAGGGCATCACGACACCATTGCCCTGGATGGCACGGTCGATAGTGACGGCGACCACCTCTCCCTTTTGCAGGGCGCGGAATGAGGCTCGCAGGCCGCTGGCCGTCGCCGTCTCGATGGCGAGCCCTTGGATCGTGCGCTTGTGGGTGAACCAGTCGTGCAGCTGTTGCGGCTCAAGTTGTTCGACGATGAGCGTCAGCGGCACGCCGCGCGCAAGAGACAGCTGTGCTGCGAGGTCGGGCACCCCTAGGTGCGCTGAGGCAAGCACAACGCCTTTGCCCTGGCCCAGCGCCTGCTCCAGGTGCGCAAGGCCTTCCACCTCGATGCGGTCGTTCAGCTTGGCGGGTGGTGTTCTCGGCAGGCGGACGATCTCGTAATAGTATGTGGCGAGGCTGTGAAAGGCCTGCCGCGTCGCTTTCCTGATCTGTCCATCGCTGGCCTTTGGGCCGAGGGCGCGGCGGATGTTGGCGCGGACCAGGCGGCGGTTTTTCCCTCCGATCAGGTGCATAAGCTCGCCGAAGAAGATGGCGATGCGATAGCCGGCGATGGAGGGGAGCAGCCCGATGGCATAGGCCACGGTCTTGAGGAAGATGAGCTTACCCACTAGGGTCTTCCTCACTGCTCGCCTGCGCCGATTTTCCAGGGCCGAGGGTTTCGGCTATCCTCGAGCCGAGCAGCACTTTAGCAGGCTTCCACATATCGCCCGTCTTGTCCTTTGCGAGCAGCGCCACCATATCCCCGGCGAGGTCATAGGCGCGGCACTGCCTATGCGGCGTCGGCGCGAATTCGACGTTGTGCAGATACTGCCCCTGGCCGATGGCGCGGACATCGGCCTCTGAAATGATGGCAGCCGGCAGATGAAGAACGAGCGCATCGATGGGGAGGAGGATCTCATGGAAGTAGCCGCCGAGAGATGCATCGTGGAGATGCTCGATGGTGAGAGAGTTTGCCGAAGTGAAGGGGCCGACCTGCGTCCGTTCAAGGGCCTGAAGATAGCCTCCGCAGCCAAGGGCTTCACCCAGTTCATGTGCGATGGAACGGATGTAGGTTCCCCTACCGCATTCGATCTCCAGCGTGAGCGATGGCGGCGTCCACGAGAGGACGTCGATACGTTTGACGTGGACGGTCCGCTCGGCGCGCTCGACTTCTTTGCCCGCCCGCGCGCTTTTGTACAGCGGCTGGCCGTGCTGCTTCACTGCGCTGAACATCGGCGGGCGCTGAAGGATATGCCCTTGGAACCGTGAGAGCGCTCGGCGGATGGCATCGAGCGTCACGTGGGAGATGTCGCCTGTTGCGATAATCTCGCCTTCCCGGTCGTAGGTGCTTGTGGAGGCGCCCAGAAAGATGGTTGCGCGGTAGACCTTGGTGACGTCGAGGAGGAATTCGCTGACCCGCGTCGCCTGGCCGAGCATGATCGGCAGAACTCCCGATGCCTGGGGGTCAAGAGTGCCTCCGTGGCCTACGCTCTCGGCGTTCGCAAGGCGCTTCACAAGGCGCACCATATCATGCGATGTGGGGCCGGTAGGCTTGAGGATGCTGAGGATGCCATCCA
>CAMAVV010000075.1 GCA_945861815.1 Thermoflexus hugenholtzii JAD2 | reverse complement strand
TGGTCGTCAACGGAAATGATTTTAGGGAACTCAGCCATGGGATTAGCATACCCCTTGCAAACGCGCTCCTTTGCGAGCAACGGCACGACCTTCAGCGTCTATGACACGCCTAGGGGAAGCTTCTTCTTTTATCCTGAAATCTCCAATGGCGCTGTCGCCCTCGTCGCCCAGTACCACCAGCTCGCGCTCAACACGGTCCTTCCCGCGCTCAATGCCAAGTTGGACGACGTTATCGATTTTTACCTGATGCCCGACCTCCAGAGGATGGTGGACGAGGTAAAGAGCGGCGGCGCGACGGCCGGCGGTTATGAAGCAGGCGTCTCGCTCTTCCGCTACCAGCGCTCCGGCATCTATATCGATATGAGCAGCGACCCGGAGAGCATGACGCACGTGGTGGTCCACGAGATGGTGCACCAGATCACCGGGAGGATGGAGGGGAACCGCCAAGCCCCCCTGTGGTTCATCGAAGGGCTGGCAGACCACCTTGGCCATCAGGCGGCCGTGCCGGTTATGGGCGACGACGAACGCATCTGGAAGCGCGTCCTGCGCCAGGCCGCCCGCAACGCCATCACCTCAAGCCAGTGGGTTGACCTGAACACCCTTGGCGAGTACGACGCCTGGCATAAAGAGACGGACGCAAAGCGCATCGAGCAGTACTACGCGGAGTCCTACGCCACCATGGACTACATCGCGCGCACCTATGGAAACGCCATCCTGCCCGCGCTCTTCGAGAAGATGGCGGACAAGCCGAAGGACCTCGATGGCATCTTCACAGAACTCTTCAAGATCGACTCCCACGAGATGCAAGCCAGGGTGCGCGATGACATATTGAAACTCGACGACTTCGAACTGCGCGCCAAGGGGCTTATCGATTACACCAAGGCTTTCTTTGGCGTGATCGACGAGACACAGCTTATCCGCGAGCGGTGGAACGCATATATCCGCGAACGCGAATCGCTCCCACGCGCCACCCGCGTCGCCCGCGTCACGCAATTCTTGAGCGACTATCGAGCGATGCGCCTGCGCTTAGAGGCCCTGACGCCTCCTGCCTTGGCGAGTGAAGGGGCCGCTGTTGCCATGGACGCCTTTCGCGCCTACGAGACTGCGATGGCGGCCTACATCATATTCGAGCAAAACAACCGCCGCGCCGACCTGGATGCGGGCAATGAAGGCCTGAGCCGCGCCGACAATGGCTTCCTGGCGGGCCAGGACTTGCTCATCGACACGCTGACCGACAACGGCATCCGGGAGCCGGAGGTCTTTGGGAAGACCAGTTAGCGCCCTTGCAACGCCTGGAAGAGCGCCCGCGCCTTGTCCAGGGTCTCCTGGTACTCAGCCTCAGGGATAGAGTCGTAGACGATGCCGCCGCCAACGTGGAAGTGCGCCATGCCGTCTTTCACCACAAGTGTACGGATGGCGATGTTGAGGTCCAAGTCTCCTGTGGCGCTGAAGTAGCCGATAGCGCCTGTGTAGATGCCGCGGCTGATCGGCTCCATCTCGTCGATGATTTCCATGGAGCGGATCTTGGGCGCGCCGGTGATTGAGCCGCCGGGGAAGGTCGCCCGCAGCAGGTCGCCTACCGACTTCTCGCGAGGCAGTATGCCCTGGATCGTTGAGACGAGGTGGTGGACTGTGGGAAAGCGCTCCAGGGCCATCATCTTCGCCACGCGCACGCTGCCTATCTTGGCGACACGACCCAGGTCGTTGCGCTCCAGGTCTACGATCATGATGTGCTCGGCGCGGTCCTTGGCGCTGGCGAGAAGCTCACGCGCAAGGCGGCTGTCTACGGAAGGCGTTGCTCCTCGGGGGCGCGTGCCCTTGATGGGGCGCGTCTCGATAAGGTCGCCAGTGCGACGGAGAAAGCGCTCCGGCGACGCGCTGACGATGGCAAAGCCATCGTACTGGAGGTAGGCGGCAAAGGGCGCTGGGTTGATTCGCTGGAGGCGTTTGTAGAGCGTCCAGGGATTCGCCTGCCAGGGCACGCTGAACCGCTGGCTAAGGTTCACCTGGTAGATATCGCCGGCGACGATGTGCTCCTTCGCTCGGTTGATGGCCTTGATATACCCAGCCTTGGTGAATGTGCTCCTGAGCTTTCCTGAGCCGGGCTTTGTGTTATGTAGATCGCCCTTAGCAGGCAATGGCCCAGCGATGATTCCCAGAAGCGCGTCTAACCGGCTCTTCGCCCGCGCCTTTCGCTTCGGCCCAGACTGCTCCGGCAAGCCTGTGGAGATGGCGTAGGCCTTGCGCGCAACATGGTCGTAGGCCACCAGCGTGTCGTACCAGCAGAGGAGTGATTCAGGGGTGTGAAGGTCGTCGCGGGGGCGGTTAGGCAGGCGTTCGATAAGGCGGCCTAGGTCGTAACCCAAGTAGCCAACCGCGCCGCCGACAAATGGCACCGGGTAGTCGCCTTTGGCAATGGCATACCTGGCAAGCAGATCGTCGATCACATCGAAGGGTGAGGCTGTGAATGTTCGCTTACCCTGGCTTCCCGTGACTTGGACGCGCCTCCCTTGGCTCTTTACGACAAGAAACGGGTCGCACCCGAGGAAGGAGTAGCGGCCAAGCTGCCCATAGCCTCGCCCGCTTTCAAGAAGGAAGGCGTACGGGCGCGCGACAAACTTCTCGAAGAGGCGCGCAGGCGAGGGAGCGCGCGGCAGTTCGCGGATGAGGATGGCAGAAGACATAGGGAAGAATCATAACAAGAACAAAGGGCTAGCGGCCCCACGTATAGCCCATCGCCTCGACGTCGGTATGGCGAATGCCTGGTTTGCTGGCAAGGCGTGGTAGACTTAGAGCCACGATGAGGAAAAAGCAACAAAGCTACGCATCGATCTCCCGCTACAGCGTTCTCCTGGTGTGGGATGCTAAAGACAAGGTGTGGGTTTCCCACGTACCTTCGCTCGGCGGCATATCTACTTTCGGTGAGACGAAGGAAGCGGCCTTAAAGCAGACGCAGGAAGCCATCGAAGGCTATCTCGAAGCTGCCGTTAAGGAAGGTTTCGAGATTCCAAAAAGTGATGCGAAGGCCGAACTCGCCGCCGTTGAAGTCGCGATGCCGTGAACCGGCTTCCCAGAGTCACGGGACGGGAACTGCTTGCAGCGCTTCAGCGGAACGGATACATCCTCGTCCACATCAGGGGAAGCCACCACTACCTTCGAAAATCCGGCTCAAGCCAGCTTGTCGTGGTGCCCGTGCATGGCAGCCGGGATATACCAATCGGCACTTTACGAGCAATCCTTCGCCAGGCAAACCTGACTCCCAGCCAATTCGCATCCATGATGGGCAGGCCATAGCCCCTCGGCAGCAGACTCGACTTCACGCCTCCCATTTGTAGCCCATCGCCTCTACGCCCGCGCGCCCGATGGCGATATCGCCTTCATTGGAGTCGCCGCTGACGCCGATGCCGCCAAGGCAGACGCCCTCCTTGGTGAGGATGGGCACGCCACCTTGGCCCGAGGAGGCCTTGGGGCCGATAGCATCTTCCAGCGTGCGCCCGACGCCCTTATATTTCGCAGAGAAGTTCGCCGTGCTCTCTCTCGAAACTGCCGCAGTAAAGGCCTTGCGAATCGAGACGTCGCCGCAGAAGACAAGGGGTTCATCTTGGCGCGCGAAGTGGACAAGCTCGCCGCGATGGTCAGCGATAGCGATGGCCACAGGCCGCTTGGCGATGCGCTTCGCCGTCTCCAGCATCGCGCTCATCGCAGTGCGCGCCTCGTCAAAGCTCAGCGTGGGGCGCAGGTACATCGGGAGCCTCCAAGCAAATATGGAACGTAGGAAGTCAGGAACTTTGGAGCACAGGGCACTAAGAGGCGGATTCTAGCACGCCAAAGGGAAAGAATGGATCGTGGATCAAGATGTTCCGATCACCCTGCTCCTCGTACCCTAAACCTTCCCTCTTTACCTCGGCGTCTCTGTAATCGCCTTGTGCAGGTCGAGCTTGAAGAAGTTCGCCGGGTTCTCCAGCAGAATCTTTCGCTTCAGCGATTCAGGAACACCCGCAAAGGCATCCTTGAGAAAGTCGCGCGACTTTGGGAAGGAGCCGACGGAGTGCGGGAAGTCGCTCCCCCACATCAGATTCTCGACGGGCAGGTGGTCACGCAGTTGGAGCGCCATCGGGTCGCGGATGATGCCGAACATCACGTGTCGCTTGATGTACTCGGTCGGCAATTTCTTCAGCGTCACCTTGAACCAATCGCGGAAGACGTGATAGTTGTCGTCCATCATCCAGAGGTGAGCAGGCATCCAGCTGGCGTTGGTCTCGGCGAAGTAGAACTTGATGGCAGGGAAGCGGTCGAAGATGCCGCAGGTGACAAGGTGCGCGAGGCAGAGTATCGGGGCCATGCCGCCGGTGCGCTGGGTGAGGGCTGCAGCAAGTTGCGCGTCCCCTGTGCCTGCGCCTCCTCCGCCGAAGTTCGGCTGGCGCTCGCCGAAGTCGGCATGGGGCGAAAGGGCCATGCCCAGCGAAAGGGCCGCCTCCCAATACCTATCGTCCTCCGGCTTGGGTGTGCCGCCGCCGTTGGGCCACTGGTGCATCGCCACTGAGCGCAGGCCCATCGAGTGGGCGCGCTTCAACTCGGCGACAGCGTCGTCGATGCCGCTTACGGGGACGATGGCGTTGCCGATAAGGCGATCGGGCGCGACGGCGCAGTAATCCTGGGCCAAGAAGGTGTTGTAGGCCTGAATCATCGAGAGGTAGACGGGCCTGTCCTTGATGCCCTCCAAGAACTTCGTGGCAAAGATGGGCGGGAAGAGCACCTCGGCGTCGATGCCGTCCACATCTTGTTCGCGCAAGCGCTGCTTCGCGTCGCCAGCGCCAACGTGGGGCGAGCCATCGGGGTTGAAGTAGCTGGCGTTGCGAAATCTCACCGTATCGCCTGCGGTGATATTCTGCCCGTTGTGGAGCATCGGCTGGCCTTCGATGATCCAGCCCTCGCCCCCTTCGGGGAGCTTCACGAGTCGTGGCGCGCGGTCCCGCCACTTCGCGGGGACATACTTCACCCAGACATCGGGCGGCACTTCAACGTGGCCGTCCGCGGAGATAACTTGGTAGGTGCGCGCCATCGAAGGCTCCTTGGCGTACGCGGTGGAGAGGGGCAATCGCGTAGGCGAACAGTTGTACCGCAGGCCGAGAGAGGGTGTCAACGCGCCGAGCCGCAACCTCGTACCCATGTGCCTGAGTTGCCACTTCCTTGACACCCTGTGCAGCGCTTCCTACCATACAACTCGTTTCCCCGGTCGCGCCTATGCCCAACCCTCTCGATACGCAACTGCTGGACAACGTCACCGTCCTTGAATGGGGCGAGTTCGTCTCCGTCCCCGCATGCGGCAGGCTGCTGGCCGACCTTGGCGCGCAGGTCATCAAGCTGGAGCCGCCGGACGGCGACATCGCGCGCAGGGCGCCGCCTTTTGTGCGAGGCAATCGCAGGCCGGAGGCCAGCGCCCTCTTCCAGCACCTGAACCTGGGCAAGCGCGGCATCACGCTCGACGTATCGTCCACCAAACAGCTTGCGCTGCTGCACACGCTGCTCGATGAGGTGGAAGTGTTGGTGGAGGGACAGCGTCCAGGGTTGATGGAGGCCCTTGGCCTGGACCATGCCTCGCTGCGCAGGCGACACCCTAAGCTGAACGTCGTCTCTGTCACGCCCTTCGGCAAGACAGGCCCCTATCGCGATTGGCACGGCGCTGACATCGTCGTGTGGGCCATGTCCGGCATCGCGACCGCACACCCGCGCCACGTCCCAGAGCCGCACTTGCAGCCCCTGGCGATGCCTGGCTATGCCGCCGATACGCTGGCGGGCTACTACGCCGCATCCGCTGTGATGGCCTCCCTCGTGCGCCAGTGGCGAACGGGCGAACCGAGCCTCGCCGACCTCTCAGCCCTCGATCTGCTCATGAGCATCCTCCACGTGCGCGTCGCCGGCTACGACTTCGAGGGGAAGGTTCACCCGCGAGTCGGGGACGCGCCAACCTCGCGCACGGTGCCCTGGGGACTCTACCCCTGCAAAGACGGCTACGTGGGGCTCTTTGTCGTCCAGGACGCCCAGTGGCAGTCCCTCGTTCGCGCGATGGGCGCGCCCGATTGGGCGCAGACGCCGCTCTTCGCCAACTACAACAGCCGCGCCGAGAACGGCCCCGAGCTGACCACCCTCCTGCAGACCTGGCTGAGCGAGCGCAAGATGCTGGAGATATACGAAGCCTGCATGGCGAACGACGTTCCCTCCTGCGCCATCGTCCCCTTCAAGGACGTCGAGCGCAACCCGCAGCTGCTCTCGCGCAAGGCGTGGGAAATCGCGCGCCACCCGACGCTGGGGAAGCTGCCTGTGCTCAGGCCGCCCTATCGCTGGGCTGGGCAGCAATGGTCGCCGAAGCGCTTTGCGCCAAAGCTCGGCGAGCACAACAAAGCCATCCTTGGCGTGAGCGTGCCACGATGACTCTCCCCTTCGAAGGCTTCCGCATCATCGAGCTCGGCGCAGCCGTCGCCGCGCCCTACTGCGCCACCATGTGCGCAGACCTGGGGGCGGAGATCATCAAGATCGAGTCGAAGCGGCGGCCCGACAATATGCGCCACGCCTCGACGACCGTGCCATCGCCCAACGGCCTGGATGGCGGCTTCCTCTACAACGCTATCAACCGCAACAAGCGCGGCGTGAGCCTTGACTTGACCACCCGCGATGCCAGGCAACTCTTCCTGGAGATGGTGCGCACCGCTGATGCCGTGGTGGAGAACTTCGCCGCCGGCACGATGCAGAAGCTCTTCGGCCTGGGCTATGAGACCCTGCGCAAGGAACGGCCAGACCTCATCATGATTTCCCTCTCGGGCTATGGCGCCACCGGGCCGTATAAGGACCGCGTCGCCTATGGCATCGTCCTGGAAAGCCTGGCCGGGATGGTGCAGATGGAAGGCTACAAGGGCGGCAGGCCATACGAGACGCCAATCACCTATAACGACTACATCTCGGCGCTCCACGGCTTTCAGCTCCTCAGCGCGGCATTGATGCGCCGCGGCAAGACAGGCAAGGGCGTCTACATCGACTTCGCAGAGTTCGAAGAGACGCTCTTCCTCGTTCCCGAAGGGCTCTTCGACTGGCTCATCAACCGCCGGGAGCGCACCCGCGACGGCAACCACAACGATTCCATCCCCGTTCATGGGACGTACCGCTGCAGGGGCATCGACTCATGGGTGGCCGTCTCGGTGATGACGGAGCCGCAGTGGCGCGGGCTGTGCAGCGCCCTTGGCAGAGGCGATTGGCTCGCGGATAAGCGCCTTGCCACTCGCCAGGGGCGCATAGCCCAGCGGGAGATGCTGGAGGCAGGCGTCACGGCATGGACGTCACTACAAACGGTGGAGGAGGCGACGGCTATCCTGCAAAAAGCAGGCGTGCCCGCAGGCCCTGCCTACCAGATCAACGAAGCGCTTGCAGACCCACACGTCCTCGCGCGCGAGGTGATGGCGAAAGACGCGATGCACACCTACACCAAAGGAAAGCACGTGCCGCTAACGCCCCTGCGCCTCGACGGCTTGCCGCGCGAGATGCGGACGCCTGCGCCCATCTGGGGCAAGGATAACGATTACCTGTGCCGGGGGCTGCTCGGAAGAGTTGCGGAGGCGGTGGAGAGGATGAAGAAGGCGAATGTTTTCTATTGATAAAGCGTAGGGGCGACCGGCCGGTCGCCCCT
>CAMAVV010000074.1 GCA_945861815.1 Thermoflexus hugenholtzii JAD2 | reverse complement strand
GATCATCAAGCTGGCGAACCAGCTGCTCGTCGCCATCCACACCGCCGCTGCCGCCGAGGCGCTAGCCTTTGTGACCAAGGCAGGCGCCGACCCGAAGGTCGCCCTCGAGGTCCTCGGCTCGGCCTTCGCAGCAAGCGCCATGCTCAACCGCAACGGGCCCATGACCCTGGAGCGCACGTTCGACCCCGGCACGCCTGTCGACCTCATCCTCAAGGACCTGCGCCTTATCGCCGAGGTTGCCGACGAATCGGGGACGCGCATCCTCATGGCAGGCCAGGCTCGCCAGGCTTTCACGGAGGCATCGCTTATGGGATTAGGATCAAAGGATATGGCGGCCCTAGTGCAGCCGCTGGAAAAGCTGGCAGGCATCGAGGTCCGGGCCAAGGCCTAGCCCTCCCGAGAACAACCCCTTTGCCTTCAGCCACGACAACAGCCTCTCCTCGCAAGAAGTTTTTCTACGGCTGGTACATCGTCGGCATCACGTCGTTCCTGATGATGTACCTCTCAACGGCCGTTATCTATGGCTACTCCTTTTCCTTTGTGGAGATGCGAAAGACCTTCGGCTGGTCGGCGACGGCCATGTCGGCGGCCTTTGCCTTCCAGCGCATCCAAGGGGCCTTCATCTCGCCCATCACCGGCATGCTGGTCGACCGCCTGGGCCCTAAGCGGATGATCTTCATCGGTATCACAATCACCTCCGTGGGCCTTGTGCTGATGAGCCGGGTTCAGGCCCTATGGCATTTCTATATGACGTCGCTCATCGTCGCCCTCGGCATGAGCCTCGCCTTCAACGTCCCCATGTCCACCGTCCTCGTCCGGTGGTTCAAGCGCAAGCGCAGCAGGGCCCTTGGCCTGCTGATGATCGGCCCGCCTATCGGTGGCCTCTTCGTGCCCATCGTCGGCGCGATCTATTCCGCCTGGGGCTGGCGCGATGCGCTCCTGGCCTTCGGCGTCAGCACGGCGGCGATCGGCCTTCCGCTCACGCTGCTCATCCACAATAGCCCAGAGGAACGGGGCCTTATGCCGGACGGCGACGCGCCGGATGAGGGAAAAGAAGGCGAGGGACAAGGAACGGCCCTTGGCATGACGGTACGGGAGGCCCTCCGCAGCCGTGCCTTCTGGACCATCTCTATCATCCTCTCTATCGAAGGGATGGCATTGAACGGAATCGTCGTTCACCAGGTGCAGCACCTTCGCAGCGAAGGGTTCGGAGAAGGCACTGCGGCCGCTACCGTCTCGATCTTAGCGACATCCTACCTCTGTGGGCGCATCCCCTTCACCCTCTTCGGCGACCGGGTGTCAGGCCAAGTCCTAGCCATCGTGAGCGTCATCTCGGCTGGGTCAGGCATGATTTTTTTCGGCTTCCCTGGACACCTATGGTCGATTGGTTTGGCGATCGCGCTCCTTGGGTTGGGCCACGGCGTCATCACGCCGCTACGCAGCATCATCGCCGTCGACTTTTTCGGCACAAAGGCCTTCGCCAGCATCATGGGCATCTTCGAAGTCCCCTTCATCATCGGCGCGATCTTCGGCCCCCTCACTCTCGGCGTAGTCTTCGACTGGCGAGGCGACTATACGCTGGGCATGGTTCTCCTAGGCAGCGTCATTATCATCGCAGCGCCCTTCTTGCTGATGACCGGCAAGCCCAAGTATGGCGTGCCCAGCGCCCGGCCTAAGACAAAGCCTAGCTGACGTTACCGGAACGGCGCAGTCACCCAGCCCCAGACATTGTCTAGCGCATCGAAGGCGGTCACGTCGTCCAGCCACTTGCCCCAGTGAAGGGCATACTCCTGGAACTCTTTGAGCGCGATGAGCGGCACAAGAGCCAGCACGACGTTGCCAGCCGTGAAGCGGAACAACGGACGCCAATGCAATACAGCCGCGACAAAGAGAAACCAGAACTCGAAGAGGTTGGGAAAGAAGAGAAGAATCCTCCGTTCGCCCGTTGCCTCAAAGGCGATGAAGCCGGCCACGCGGATCGCCAGCAGGCCGAGGGCGATGTTCCTGGGCGTCTTGGGCCACCGCAGAGCGACGATGAGGAACGTCCCCAGATAGGCCAGGTCGGCATACTTATCGAGGGCCTGGTAGTTGGGTACGCCGCCAAGGTCAAGCCCTTGTCTGAGAAAGAGGTCGCTCAGGTCAACGGCAATGGCGATGAGCGCGCCTGCAAAGGCCCACCGCAGCACGGGCAGGGACCCGGCAACGCGCACCAGCAGGATGACAAAGACTTCGAGCGTCATGCGGGTAAGTCTACGCGAAGTTTCGCCGCTACCGGCTCGCGAGTTGGGGTTCTTGGACTGTTGGCGTATCCTAGTGGGGCAAATTCGCTCGATCGCTCTGGAGGAACCCATGTCTAACATTCTCGATCGCAAGATGAAACGCCTAAACGGAGTCGAACAATCATTGTCCGACTACAAGGGGAAAGTGCTCCTGCTCGTCAACGTTGCTAGCCACTGCGGCAATACCCCGCAGTACAAGGGACTGCAAGAACTTCATTCGCGATACCAATCGAAAGGCCTTGAAGTCCTTGGCTTCCCGGCGAACAACTTCGGCGCGCAGGAGCCTGGCACCGACCAAGAGATCGCCCAGTTCTGCGCGACGAACTATAGCGTCAACTTCCCGATGTTCTCTAAGATCAGCGTCAAGGGAAAGGACATCCACCCCCTGTACGCCGAATTGACATCCGAGCCTGAGCCTGTCGGCGGCGACGTCAGATGGAACTTCCAAAAGTTCTTGGTCGATCGCAGCGGCAAGGTTGCTGCGAAGTTCAGCCCGTCAACCCCGCCGAACGACAAAGCCTTGGTGGAAAAGGTGGAAGAGTTGCTCGCGAAGGAGTAGCCGCTCCGCAGCAGGACTACACCTACCTCTTTACCACTGCCTTTTTCGCGCTTTTGTCACTCGGAATGGGCGTGTTGAGGGGCAGGCCGTAGAGCTTGCACCAGTTGTCCCAAAGGATCTTGCGCTTCGTCGCGCTTGAAAGCGGCAGCTTGAAGAACGTGTCGACCGACTCAGGATATTTCGAATCGCCGTGGGGATAGTCGGTCGAGAAGACGATATTGTCGTTGCCGAACTCCTGGACGTAGTACTTCGCAGGCGTCTCGTCAGCCTCGATGGAAACGAAGCAGTTCCGCAGGAAATACTCGGAAGGCTTCATCTTAAGTTCAGGCGCCTCTTGCGCTCCCGTCCATTCGTAATGCTCATCTAAGCGATAGATGAGCCACGGGGCCCAAGCGCAGTTCCCCTCCAAAAGGCCGACGCGCAGCTTGGGGAAGCGCTCCAGCACACCGCCGCCGCACATGCTCACCGCCGTCGTCATCAAGCCCAGTGGCTGGGAGAAGGTGTGCCACAGCATCAGCTTATCGAAGATTCCCAGGGAGAAATCGGGCGTCAGATAGGTCTGGCCGCCGCCATGGAAGCAGATGGGGACGTTCAGCTTTTGAATCTCATCCCACAGAGGGTCGTAGGCAGGGTGGTGCCACGGGCGACGGTTCACGGTGCCAGGGGCCAGGAAGATGGCCTTGAAGCCAAGCTCCTTCACGCACCGGCGCGCCTCTTCCACCGAGGCCTCCACGTTATGGGGCGCAACCATGCCGGCCCCGATGAAGCGGTCAGGATACTCGTTCACAAAAGCGTGCATCCAATCGTTGTACGCCTTGGCGATGGCAGCGGCGAAATCCGGCTCGATGCCGTCGATGCCCTCGTGCTCCGGCGTGTCCACGCCCAGCACAAAGAGGCCGCGCGTCGGGAAAAGGATGGCGATATCAAGTCCCTCGACGTCCATCGCATCCCGCTGAGACGTCGGGTCCCAGTTGCGCGCCTCTGATGGCCCATAGGCCTCATCCTGGTTCTTACGCCAGCCTGCCCGCGCCGGCGTCGCCACCTGCGGCTTCACCCGGCCTGTCCGAAGGACGATGCGCGACTTGACCCGCACACGCATATCGCGGCGCATCTCGTTCAGGCCGACCGGCGCGGCATGCTTAAATAGCGGGTCTATGTGCTTCTGCCACAGGTCTGGCGGCTCAAAGACGTGCATGTCGCTATCGGCTATCTTGAAGCCATTTTTCATGGGAAGGCCTCCTGGGACACGCGAGTAGCATCTCGCTTCTTCGGACTACTTGACGTCGCTGAAGACTTCCTTCGCCACGCGGAAGGCCGTCACCGTTCGCGGCGCGCCTGTGTAGGCGAGGGTGTGGATCAGCAGCTCGATGATCTCTTCCTTCGTGATGCCGATATTGAGCGCGCCGCGGATGTGGCCCTTCAACTCCTCAGGGTTGCCTAGAGTCGTGAGGATGGCGATTGTGAGCAGGCTCTTGGTCTTTAGCGGCAGCCCGGGCCGCGACCAGGAGTCGGAGAAGCAGTGCTCCGTCACCAGGCGCGTCAGGTCCTTGGCATTCTCAGGGTCGCCGGGCTGCGCCTGCATACCCTTGCTCCCCTTCCACAGGGTACCGATAACGTTCAGGCCTTTCTGATACCGCTCTTCCATCGTCATTTCCTTAGACATCGCCGCCCTCCTGAATTGGTTGTGTGCCTATTTCTGTCGCCCAGGCAGGTTGAAATGCGCCCAATCTTCCAGTGTATTTACGAAACTGAAAACGTCGGCATCCGGGCCTTGGCCGTGCTTCACGGCCCGGAATATCTGCTGGCCTGTCGAGGAGAGAAGCGCCGTGACGCCTACATCGTTCGCCAGGCTCATCGCCACATCGTAGTCCTTGCTCGCCAGGCCGATGCTGAAACCGATAGCCTTGCGTCCTTGGGGATTCATGATGTAGTTGTTGAAGACGCCGCTTGCTCCAACCACTTGCCCCACCAGCTTTGGGTCCAGGCCAAACTTGGCCCCGATAAGCAGCACCTCGGCCGTCACGGTGTTCACCACCTGGTTGCGCAGATTCAGCAGCGTCTTCATCGCATGGCCTGCGCCCACGCCACCACAGTTGTGAATCTCGCTGCCTAGAAGCTTGATCGTCGCCATGTGCTCTTCGATAGTGGCGCTATCGCCGCCCAGCATGATGCGAAGAGTCCCCGCATTCGCGCCCTGAGGCCCGCCGCTCACGCCGCAATCGATCATCCGGAGACCCTTCTCCTGCAAGCGTTCGGCGATCCTGCGCGTCACCGAGGGATGTCCGCTCGTCGTATCGATGACTGTCGTTCCAGGCTTCGCTCCTTCCGCCGCGCCACCCTCACCGAACATCGCCTTCTCCACGTCGTGAGACGCCGGTAGCGACGTGACGATGACGCTAACCCTGGATGCCAACTCCTTCGCGCTCTTCGCCACAGGCGCTCCCAGCGCCGCCAGGGGCTTCGTCGCCTCCGTGCGCACGTCGTACACGATGGCTGTGTGGCCCTTGTTTTTGAAGTTGCTCCACATCGCGCCGCCCATCTGTCCACAGCCAATGATGCCGATTGTTGTCATTCCTTTACCCCATTTCAGGCGACGATGCCTTCGGATTTGAGCTGTTCTATCTTCGCCGTGTCATAGCCCAGCGCGCCCAGGATAGCCTCCGAGTGTTCACCCAGCAACGGCGCGCCGCTACGAAAGGCGACCTTGCTATCGTTGTACTGCACCGGGCTTGAGGCCAGCTTCACCTTTCCCCGAGAGGGATGCTCCACCATGTAGCCGTTCTCCACCACCTGCACATCCCGGGTCGCCTCCAAGGGCGTCTGCACTGGCCCCCAGACGCAACCGTTTCGGCGCAGGCGCTCGGCCCACTCTGCCAACGTCGCCTTTCCAAACTCTACCTTGATCAGCTCCCAGAGCTCCAGGCAGTGCTGCGTCCGCTTTGGGGCATCGGCATAGTGAGGATGCTGTGCGAGATCTTCCCTCCCAAGGGCCGTGCAGAAGCCGGGCCAGTAGCGGTCAGACTCCATCATGTTCAGATAGATGTACCGATGATCCTTCGTCATATAGTGGCCGATGAGGGCATTCCCGCGAGGCTCATCGCCATGCTTCGGGATGTCCTTGCCGGAAAGGTAGGCAGGGACGATATCGACGCCCGACGACCAGATTGCCGCTCCAAGGAGCGACATATCCACCAGGCCGCCTTTCCCGGTGACGCTGCGCCTGAACAACGCCGCCGCGATGCCCCCCGCAAGGAACATGCCCCCCGGCAAGTCGCCGGAGCCGCCCCAGGGCTTGATGAAGCGCCCATCCTTCGTGGAAACGAGGTGGCCGATGCCGCCCCGCGACCAGTAGGAGACGACATCGAAGCCAGGCTGGTCGGCATCAGGCCCGCGCTGTCCCTGGCCGTGGCCCCTCGCATAGATGAGCCGTGGGTTCACTTTCGCCACCTCTTCGTACGTGACCCCAAGGCGTTTGCGCGCCGGTTCAAGGAAGCTGGTCACCAAGACGTCGGCCTGCCTGATAAGGTCAAGGAAGACGTCACGGCCGCGAGGCTTGCTCACATCAAGTCCGATGCTGCGCTTGCCGCGGTTCAACTGCTCGAACATATAGTTGAAGCCGCTGAAGTCCGGCAGGCCTATCCCCATGGAGCCGATCTTGCGCATGGGGTCGCCATTGCGCGGGTGCTCGACCTTAACAACGTCTGCGCCCCAATCCGCAAGGATAGTGGCGCACGACGGCACAAAGCCCCACTGCGCCAGTTCGACGACCTTGACGCCTTCAAGCATCGGCTCCACGGCACACTCCTCCACCAAAGGTGACGGCGCGCGCATTATAGCCGTGCAACTGCATCTGTGGTTTGCCTTCGTCATCCTCTGTTGTCGGCTACAATCGTTGAGCTATGCGCGTCACCATCAAGGCTATGCCGGAAGACTTTGTCGTCGAGGAAGTCTTGGCCGTTCGACCAGGAGAACTGGGCGACTGCACCGTCTAAAAGGTCACCAAGAGGTTGCTGACGACGCTGGAAGTCCAGGAGCGTATAGCCCAGCAGATCAATGTACCGCCAAAGGCCGTCGTCTTCCCAGCCCTCAAGGACAAGGGCGCGCTGGCGATGCAGTATTGCACGGTGCATGGTGACAGGCCCCAGCGATTGACCGGGAACGGCTACGAGGCCCAGCTTATCGGCAGGCTCCCAAGGCATCTCACCCCCGCGAGATGCTAGGCAACCGCTTTACCCTGACGATAGGCGTGCAAAGCCCGCAGGACGCCGAACGCCTGGCAGCGCGGCTGACCGAGATTGGGCGCACAGGCCTGCCCAACTATTTCGATGAACAGCGCTTCGGCTCGTACACACCAGGCGGCACCTTCATCGGCAAGGCCATCCTTCAACGCGATGCGGAGTCTGCCTTGCGCGCCTACTTCACCGAAGCCGCCCCAGGCGACCCGCCGGAGATGCGCGCCTTCAAGCGCGCGGCGAAGGAGCGCTGGAGCGATTGGAGCGCCCTTTTTGACCAGGCGCCGCGCTCCAACCACCGGAGCATCCTCTCGTTCCTGAAAGACCACCCGGCTGATTTCCGAAAGGCACTCAATCTCATCACTCCACGCCTCTTGCCCCTGCTGTTGAGCGCCTACCAAAGCTTCCTCTGGAACCGCATCGCCTCTCGCTATCTTGCACAACAAATCGGAGAGGCGCACCTGGAGCAAGCAACCGTCAAGATCGCAGGAGAAGAGCTCGTCGTCTATCGCGGGCTTTCGAAAGATCGTGTGGAGGCCCTCCGCCGCATCACAATCCCGCTTCCCTATCACCAGGCTATGGTGCGCGACTCCTCCCTTGCCCAGGTCTTCGATGAGGCGCTGACACAAGAG
>CAMAVV010000073.1 GCA_945861815.1 Thermoflexus hugenholtzii JAD2 | reverse complement strand
CGCTTGTGTGTGCGGATCTCGAACTGCTCGCGGGAGTCCTTATCGATGTGCGGAGAGCGGATGACCGTGAAGCGCTTGATGCCGGTCGGCAGCGGCACAGGGCCGACGACGGCAGCGCCCGTCTTCTCGGCGGCATCGACGATCTGCGTCGCCGACTGGTCGAGGAGGCGGTGATCGAACGCCTTGAGTTTGATGCGGATGCGTATTCTCTGCTTCGCCATGTCTATTTCCTGTGCGCCGCGTTAGCCGGCGACCTTCACTTTCCCCATAAGCTCTTCCATCACCGACTTGGGCACTTCTGCGTAGTGATCGAACTCCATCGTGTAGGTGGCGCGTCCCTGGGTCTGGGAGCGGATAGAAGTGGCATAGCCGAAGGTATCGGCCAGGGGGATGTGCGCCTTCACAACCTGGGTATCGCCGATCCCTTCGATGTTCAGGATGCGGCCACGGCGGCTATTGATATCGCTCAAGATATCGCCAAGGGCGTTGCCTGGGGTGGTGACTTCGACCGACATGATGGGCTCAAGAATCCTGGGGCTGGCGCGACGCACAGCCTCTTTGACGCCGATGGAGCCAGCCATCTTGAAGGCCATTTCAGAGGAGTCGACTTCATGATAGGAGCCATCGAAGAGGGTGACCTTCACGTCCACCACCTGATACCCAGCGATGATGCCGGATTCAAGGGCTTCGCGTATCCCCTGTTCGGCAGGCTTGATATATTCCTTGGGTATTGAGCCGCCAACGACCTTGTTGATGAACTCGTAGCCCTTGCCACGCTCATTGGGCTCAACCTCAAGCCAGACGTGGCCATACTGCCCGCGCCCGCCGCTCTGGCGGATGAGTCTGCCTTCCGCCTGGGCTTTCCCAGTGATCGATTCGCGGTAGGCGACTTGAGGCTTGCCCACGCTCACATCGAGCTTATGCTCGCGGCGCATGCGCTCCACCAAGACGTCCAGGTGCAGCTCACCCATGCCGGCAATGACGGTTTGACCGGTTTCCGCATCCTGCCTGACCTTAAAGGTGGGGTCTTCCTCGGAGAGCTTGCGCAGCACTTCGCCCATCTTGTCCTGCTCGGCGCGGGCCTTCGGCTCGACGGCGATGGAGAGGACGGGTTCGGGGAACTTGATGGACTCGAGGAGGATAGGGTTGTTCTGGTCGCAGATGGTATCGCCGGTGAAGGCGCTTCTGAGGCCTACGACGGCAATGATGTTGCCAGCGTCTGTCCAGTCGGTCTCCTCGCGAGTGTTGGCGTGCATGCGAACGAGGCGGCTCACGCGCTCTTTTTCATCGCGGGTCGCGTTATAGACAGCAGTGCCCGAGGTAATCTTGCCGGAGTAGACGCGGAGGAAGACGAGGCGGCCGACAAAGGGGTCAGTCATCACTTTGAAAGCCAGAGCGCAGAAGGGTTCTGCCGGACTGGGTTTCCGCTCAGCGGGCTGACCGGTCTTCGGCTGGATGCCCTTGATCGCCTTGACATCCACAGGGGAGGGCAGATAGTCGATCACCGCATCGAGCATCAGCTGGATGCCTTTGCTCTTGAGCGCGCTGCCGTTCATGATGGGAACGAGCTTGCTGCTGACAACTGCATTGCGAAGGGCCTTCTTCAGCACATCCTTGGGGATCTCTTTGCCTTCAAGGAATTGCTCCGTCAGGGAATCGTCCGTCTCGGCGATGCGCTCTACAAGAGCCTCACGGTACTTTTTCACATCCGCCATGGAGCTTTCGGGGATGGGTATCTCTTGCTGGGTGTGCTTCTCATCCTCAAGAAACTCGTAGGCCGTCATCTCGATGAGATTGACAACACCTTTGTAGGCAGTCTCGGAGCCGATGGGAAGCTGGATAACAGCGATGCGGGCTTTGAGGCGGTCGACGATCGTGCCGATAGAGCGGAAGTAATCGGCGCCGATGCGGTCCATCTTATTGATAAAACATATCCTCGGGACGTGATGCCGCTCCGCCTGACGCCATACGGTCTCTGACTGGGGCTGCACGCCAGCAACAGCATCGAAGACTACAACTGCGCCATCGAGGACGCGCAGGCTGCGCTCCACCTCAGCGGTGAAATCGACATGGCCTGGCGTGTCGATGATGTTGATGCGATGGCTCTTCCAATAGGTGGTTGTGGCAGCGGCGGTGATGGTGATGCCGCGCTCGCGCTCCTGGTCCATCCAGTCCATCGTGGCGGTGCCTTCATGCACTTCGCCGAGCTTGTAGTTCCGGCCAGTAAAGTAGAGCACGCGCTCAGAAACGGTGGTTTTCCCAGCGTCGATGTGGGCGATGAAACCGATATTACGAATCATATCAATTTGGAACGGTTGCTCAGGCATAGCTCAAATCTCTCGGTGAAAGGAAAACGTCCGGGCGTTGCCTACCAGCGATAGTGGACGAAGGCGCGGTTCGCCTCCGCCATCTTAAAGAGATCCTCCCTGCGTTTGACCGCCGCGCCTTGCCCGCGCGAGGCGTCCAACAACTCAGCCGCCAGCTTCTCCGCCATGGGGCGTCCCTTGCGGGCGCGCGCCGCCTGGACGATCCAGCGCATCGCGAGGGAGGCGCGAATCTCCGGGCGAATCTCGACGGGCACTTGGTAGGTGGCGCCGCCGACGCGGCGGGGCTTGACCTGAACGACAGGGGTAGCATTCTTCAGCGCCAGGTCAAAGACCTCGATGGCAGGGCGCTTGGCGTCCCGCTCAGCCCTGTCCAGGGCGGTATAGACGATCTTTTGAGCGACGGTGTACTTGCCGCGCTCCATCACTTTATGAACGAAGCGAGAGATATCCTCCCGGCCGTACTTCCAGTCGTTCGGAATCACTCGTCTTTCTGCATTTCTCCGTCTCACAGATATATCCCCTGTCTTTTCACTTTGGGCTTTCGTGCAACGAAAAACCTCGGACTATAGGCAAGGAGACTTCCCCACCCCGCACATATTGCTGCGAGGCTACTTGGCGGGAGAAGCCTTCTTCTCGCCTCCACCCGAGGCTGGTGCCGCTGGTGCCGCCGCCCCTGCTTTGCCGCGCTTCGCGCCGTACTTGCTTCGTCCCTGCTTGCGGTCGCTCACGCCGGCCGAATCCAGGGTGCCGCGAACGATGTGATACCGGACACCGGGCAGGTCAGGAACGCGACCGCCGCGGATGAGCACCACCGAGTGCTCTTGGAGGTTATGCCCTTCGCCAGGGATGTAGGCCGTGACCTCCATGCCGTTTGTCAGGCGCACCCTTGCCACTTTGCGAAGCGCCGAGTTGGGCTACTTGGGGGTGACGGTGCGCACCTGGGTGCAGACGCCGCGCTTCTGGGGAGCCCCAGGCCCGCGCTTCTGCAACTTCTCTAAAGAATTAAAGGTAAAGCGAAGAGCAGGCGCCTTTGTCCGGCTGCCTTTGCGCTTTCGCCCTTTCCGAATCAGTTGGTTGATCGTAGGCACAGGTATCTTTCAGTTTCGAACACAGGACAAGAAAATAGGAGGACAAATTGTCCGCGCGAAGAGTAATAATAGCAGTCTCCCTTCTCCATGTCAACAGAGAGAGGGCAACGCCCACCCGATATTCAGGCGAGGATGAGACGTCACGTGGAATGCGCGAGGGTATCGATGGCTCCGGCCAGGGATAGATCAAGCTCGGTGACGCCTCCCTTGGCATGGGTCCAGAGGGTCACATCGACTGTGTCGTAGCGGATATCGATGTTCGGATGGTGGTCTCTCTGTTCAGCCAGACCTGCAACAGAATTCACGAATCTCATCGCACCGGCGAATGAGCCGCACGCGTACCGCTTTTTCAGCTTTGGGGTCCTGCCTGGAAGCAGCCGCCAGCCTTCCATCCTTATAAGGGAGGCACGCACCGATGAGAGGGGGAGAAGCGGGGGCATACGCATAGTGGGTTGCTGAAGGAAGAGAGGCCTACATTATATATAGGGACTTTGCACAGCGGCGCCATCTGCATTATGACAAGTCCGGCAGAGCCCATTGCAATTACGCGCGGAGAGGCCTACAACGTTCATTACTATATAAAGAAGGACCCTATGAAGATCGGCGCTTTTGAATTGATCGAGCCGCTGCCGGAACTGCGGGAACCGCACGCCCTCGCGATGCTGCGTCCGTGGATAGACGTCGGCAGCGTAGGCACCCTTGCGCTGAGCCGGTTGGAAAGCCACCTGCAGGCGCAGGAACTCGGCAAGCTGGCAAAGCCTGGGATGTTCTTCGACTTCACGCGCTACCGGCCAACGCTCACGAGCCGCGACGGCAAACGCGAGGTGACGGTGCCCAACAGCTTTGTTCGTTATGCGCGGCGAGCAAGCGGACCGGACTTCGTCTTTCTCCATCTGCTGGAGCCACACATGTTCGGCGAGGACTACACGGATTCCGTGGTGGAGCTATTCAAGGCACTGGGGATCAAGCGCTATTTCCTCGCCGGCGCGATGTACGACGCGGTGCCGCATACGCGCCCGCTGCTCGTCACCGGCAGCATCTCGGGCGTGAGCATCCAGCACATCCTTGGCGCAAGCAAAGTCGAGCAGAGCACCTACGAAGGGCCGACGACGATCAACTATCTCGTAGGGCAAAAGGCGAGCGCGCTGGGAATCGAAAACTCCAGCCTCATCGCGCACCTGCCGCAATACGCGCAACTGGACGAGGACTTCAGCGGTGCGGCGCGCGTTCTGGAAATCATTGCGGCGATATACGCCCTGCCGAAGAGCATCATCGACTACAAGCGCGGCGAGGAGCAGTACCGCGAACTCTCCCTGGCAGTGGCGAGCAACCCCCGGCTGAAGCCGATGATCAAGCAGCTCGAGCAGACCTACGATGCGCGCGCCCAGGCGCAGCCGGGACCGCCGCAGACAAAGCTCTCCGCCGAACTGGAAGGTTTTTTGCGGGAGATGGGCGAGAAACTGGACGGAGGCGGGAGCGAACCGAAGACATAGGACGCTTCCTGGGGAAAAGACAAAAAAACAGCCCGCCGTTTCCAGCGGGCTGTTTTTTCTCCATCAGTTGGAGCAGTTACTTCTTCTTCTTCTTAGCAGCCTTCTTCTTAGCAGCCATGGTAGATATCACCTCCCTCTCCACTAAGCTATTTTCGATAGTAGCACGCCGCGAGGCAATGTCCAAACGTGCTGTGCAGATACGTAATATATTTTCATGAATCGTTCGCGCATGATGGAGCGTAAGCGATACAGCAGCGTGTGTTTTCGCCACACTACGATGCGATTTCGCGCGATTGGCGTGCTGGCGATGGCAATCGCGAGCACGATTCGCTCGCAGACGTGCATCGAACGCATGATGCAACGCATCATCGCGATGCGATCGCGGTGCGCGGAGGCGATAGCGCTGTAATTAAAAAAGAAGAAGTGCCCCGGTAAGCCGGGGCACTTCTCTCCACAGCGGGAGATGTTTACTTCTTGCCCTTCTTCTTCATTGGAATCACCTCCCTCTCATCTCCGTTGGCCTGGCGCAATGCATCCTATGACCCCTGGGATGCAGGTCAACCAATCTGCATAGTGCTGAATGCAACTTCATGAAACCTGAACCAGGCACCGACAAGCGTCGCCATAGTCGGTTGTGATTTCGGCGCGGCAGGCATCGTTTTCGAGCGGATAAGGCCTGGACCGCAACATGCGCCCCCAGGGGGAAAAGACTGAGGGGTCTCTCGGCGAGGGATCGCCGCAACACGATCGCGCTCGGTAAAATAAAAAGCGCTCCGGTGAGCCGGAGCGCTTTTCTTCCAAATCGCAGATGGTTACTTCTACTTCTACTTCTTCTTCTTCTTCTTCACCAGTATCACCACCTTTCGACCTGAGGATTGATTCATGTTATCACGAACATCTTCATATTCAAACGGTGTGGCGATAGCTCAGCATATGAGTGAGCGCTTGTCACGCTCCTGTTCGCCATCACAAGCAACAAAGGCATGGATTTCACGAGGGTATGCTTCGATTTCTGCGCGGAACACCAGCACGCCTCGCATTTTCCAGAGGAGCAGCGCGCTGCGATTCGTCTGTAGTATTTCATGAGTGCGCGCACGATGTTATTTCTTCTTCTTCGTTTTCCCGGAGAAGTATGCGCGCATCGGCTTGAAGTAATAATCTTCCCAGCCCTGCTTGTAGGTCGCGCCTTGCCCCCTGGGAATATCGGTGTGCTTGAGCGTGACCTTCGTGCCGCCAGGGGCTTTTGCGAAGAGCACCCCAATCTTCGAATCTTTGTCCTTCGCTGAAAACTCCGTGGTGCGCCAAGACTGGATGATGCGCTTTCCAGGCTCAACGGCAAGGGTGACGCCAGAGATATACCCATCCCAGGCCGAATGCTTGCCGCCGACTTTCGGGTTGATGACTGCTTCGCCGCCGGTGAAGTCGCTGTGGGTTTTGCTGTCGAGCCAGCCGTCGCAGATAACCTTCGCCGTTACCGGAAAAACGGCGGAGACTTCGATCGCATCATGTGTCTGTGCAGACTTCTTCTCTCCAGCCATACGTGCCTCCTATGCTTTTGTGCCCTTCGCTCGCGCAGTCATATAGTCCACGATCTGCCTCTGGCCGCGGCGCATGGTCCAGTTGTGGTTCGCGCGGAAGAGGGGCCAGAGGAGCGGCGAGAAATATTTCACGCCGCCCTTCTCCACGCGGGGGTTCCAGTCGAGGGTCACGCAGGAGCCGCCGGGCGCAGGCTCCACGAACCAGCGAGAGGCGTCTGTCACAAAGTCGCCTGTAGCTTTGAACTGGATGAGGCGCGGCTTCTCCAGCGCGGTGCTCTCGATGGTGAAGCGCAGCTTGTAGGGGAGAAAGCCCCGCGCTATTACGTCGACGAACGCGCCGACGCGAGGCTCTTTTTCGCCGTTGCGCGTCTTTGCGGTGAGGTAGACGCCGTGCCACCAGAGAGGGAAGTCTTCGGCACGGGAGAGAACGTCCCACACCGCGTCAGGAGGAAAGGGCACGAACCAATGATCTTCGAAGTGGTATTGGTTAAGCGGCATGACTGCTAGGGAGCTTTGCGCTGCGCCAGCATCTCACAGCGTTTTTTAAGATTGGCAACGGTGGTGTCTACTTGTTTATTCAGCCTGCCTTTGACGAAGAGCGCGAACATAGAACCGAAAAGGTTAAGGGTGCTCGTGGTAGTGTAGCCGACCGTTGTCACGCCATCGCTGTGGCTGAAGCGATAGGACTCAAGGCCTTTGCCGAAGCGGCTCTTGTTGGCGATCTGCAATCCCTTCCCTCTATCCGACTCGGCGATGGTCAGGCGGAAATCGGTCTTCATGGGTCCTGCGTGATAGCGCCACGTCGCCGTTGCGCCCTTTGCAGGCCACTCTTTCGCAATGTAGGGATAGTCTTCAAAGCCGGGCGCCCACTCCTTCGCACTCACCAAGTCGGTGATGACGTCCCAGACGAGTTCAGGGGGGGGCTTTGACGGCAACGGTGCGCTGAATCTCCATCGGCTACCTCCACACAGGCAAAAAGCCTTGCGGGAGCATACGCAGGAGGAGCCGGTGCGTCAAGGCGCAGACTGGATGGAACGCAACTGGCGAATGATGACGCTCGCTGGAGGCTCATCCGCCGAATCCTTGCCAACGTAACTCCAGCGCACGCGACCGGCCTTATCCACGATGAAGGTCGAAGGCGTTGCAAGCCGGTCCCGCAGGAGATTGTAGACGCCCCATTCGCTGATGACCCTGGCGCGTGGGTCGTAGAGTACCGGGAAGCGAATGCCTGCGCGCTCGATCAAATCTATCGCGCCGTCGCGATCGTCGGTACTGATAGCAAGCA
>CAMAVV010000072.1 GCA_945861815.1 Thermoflexus hugenholtzii JAD2 | reverse complement strand
GTGAAGCGCGATACCGTGCAGGAATTAGTTCGGTTACTTACCGCGTGCTGCTAAGGAGGCACTATGTCCGCCCGCATCCACATCCATATCCACACGAACGACCTCGCCAAGAGCAAGGACTTCTATGAGAAGTTCTTCGGCGTCAAGCCCGTGAAGGACCTCGTCGACTACCTCAAGTTCCTTCCCGACTTCGCCCCCGTGAACCTCGCCATCTCCAACGGCGTCCACCACGCCGACGGCGAACAGCAGGTGAGCCACGTCGGCATCCAGCTCGACTCCTCGGAAGAGGTCTTCGAGCAGATGCAGCGCGTCAAGGCCACCGGCCTCAAGGTGCGCGACGAGATGAGCGTGAACTGTTGCCACGCCAACCAGGACAAGTTCTGGGTCCGCGACCCCATCGGTATCGACTGGGAGGTCTACCACCTGAACTACGACCTGGACCCCATCGAAGAGAAGAAGATGGGCATGGCGAAGCGCGGCAAGATGCTGCAGATGACGACCATCGCGCCCGCCGCCGGCTGCTGCGCCACGCCCTCGCGCACCCGCTCAGACAAGGCGGAGACACCGGCGTAAGCTCACCTTCTCGACTCTCTGGAAACGCAAGAGGGGCGACCGATTGGGTCGCCCCTCTTTTATAGTCTTCGCGTACGCCATCGTCATCCTGTCCGGTGCGGCACCGGACTCCGAGCCGCTCGGAGAGAGTCCGCGACGAAGGAACTACAACCCCGGTTAGCACCCGCGAAAAGACCTCTCCCTCATTCCCTCTCCCACGTGAGAGGGCCGTTTTGCTGACCACTGCGAACGCCTTTGCACAAGCAAGCGAAATGCCCCTTCCTTCTCAGGTCTGTGGAAGGTTGAGGTCAGCCGAGATCCCGATTCTGCATCGGGAGGTTAGGGGTTAGGTCGTCCCGTAGAACCTTCGCCATCCTTCAAGAGAAGGACTTCTCAGGGTGGCAAAAGACCTCAGCGGTTACCCCCCCACTAATATCAGCGCGTCGCGCCCGGGCACGGCGACACTATTGCCCGCCGCCGCGCCGCTGTTCACTAAGGCATCCTGCGTCCCTGCGATGCGGCGCAGCGTCATCCCGGGGAAGAGCGCGCGCAGGTCAAAGGTCACCGGCTGAAGGCTCGCGTTCACCAGCACAACACCTCGCTCGAAGCGGCGCACGAAGACATCGCCGGCCCCTTCCACTACCCGCACGTCGTCCAGCCACACATCGCCCGGCTCCCTGCCAAGCTCCACCACAAGCGCCGCCCTCGCCTCGTCGGCCCGCGCGACAAACGTCAGCGAATAGTCGCGCCACGTGCCGTCGGCCATCACATCCTGCGACGCCGTGCCCGCGCCCACCTGGCCCGTGAGCGCGATGCCGAAGGCGATGCGGCGCGGGATCCGCGCATATGCAGGGTCCACCGCGCCATACTTCGGGTCGGCGGAGACGCGGACGCGCAGCGTGTATTCTTTATCCTTCCGCACGGCAAAGCTGCCGATGCTCACCCGGATCCGCGCGTCGTTCGGGTCTCTATCGAGTTGCGTGATGGCGACTTTGAGCGACGCGCTTCCCTTGCCCGCCTTCGTCACATCCCGCGACATCGCCGCCCTCGATAGCGTGGACTGCGTGAGCGTCGCGCCAGTGGTGTCGCTCTCGAAATCCCCATTGGCGATCAGGTTCGCCTTGCCCTCCAACATATCGAGCCGCCGTGGCCCCTCCACAGGCTGTCCCAGGTAGCCCCATCGGTTCTCTTGCCCTGCCTTGAACTCATCGAGCTCGGCGTAGCCGAGTCGAGTCGCCGGGTCAAGGTAGCTGCACTGATTCCTGTCCTCCTCCGGATTTACAGGCAGGTAGGCGAAGTAGCCGTTGCCCAGGAGCGCAGCTCCCAGGGCCAAGCGAATCTTCCAATTCGTGCCCTTGTCCTGCTCCGCACAGCGCGTGAACGCCTCGGTGAACTCCTTGAGCTGGAGGTATGAAAGCCGGGGCGCGCGGGACTCCTGCAGCCAGTAGAAGTAGCGTTGCAGCGGCCCAGAGATCTCGTCCCACTGGTGCAGGTCGGGAAACGATTCGTTCTCGATCCCGTTCGCAAACTCGATGTCGCGGTTGCTCGTGTCGCCCGTCGCCTCGCTGATGAGGAAGATGTCGTTGCCCACCAAGGAGCGCAGCGCCTGCATAAAGCTCACCGCGCCAAGGCCGTAAGAGCTGGCGTTGTTGAGATACCCGCCGTCGGGCGCGCCGTCGTTATCGCAATCCAACCTGCGGTTGGGGCCTTGGCTTATCGAGGCGGCGGTGAAGCGCGCCACATCGAATTGATAGCCGTCGATCCCCTCCAGCGGCCCGCCGGGCCGCAGGTAGCCTGCCAGCGACTGCGCCAGGGCATCCAGGAGCCGCCGCCCTTGCGCATCCCGCGGGCTCTCCAGGCAGAAGTTATATTTCCATATCTCGTTGTCGCTGTACTTCACCCACGCATGGACCGCGACGCGCGTTCGGTTCGCCTGGAAATCCAGCGGCGTCGAGCCGTGGATGCCCCGTGTGACTTGCGCCCCGCCAGGCGAGACAGAGACAACCCGCGCCTGTTCGACTCTCGTGTAATCCGGCCTGCCGTTGGCGTCCAGCGCCATGATTTGCACAGCCTCCCCAGCCTGCAGCACGCTGCTATCGGCGACCGGGAGTATGGTTGAAGCAGCGGAGACGTTCGACGTCAGGGTCGTGCCGTTCAAGAGGAGCCAGTGCCCAGGGTAGACTTGCGGCTGGCTGCTCGCCGGGTTGCGCCCCTCGAAAAGGAAATGGTCGAGAACGATCTTGTCCGGGTAGCGCGCCTTGACCGCACGCATGTATGGCGCAGCGACTAGATTCCCGACGATCTCCTCGTCCAGCGCCTTCGCGATCACCATGTCGTACTTGGCGGCGATCGCCAGCGCCTGCTCCAGCGCCTCAGGCCCCGGTGTGCGCGATAGCCGTTCGATGACCGTGCGAAAGAGCGTCGCGCGGGGGTAGTTCTTCTGCTGGTCGAGAAGCGCCTGCCCGCGAAGGGGGGCGCGCGTCGGCGTGGGCGTGGGCACTGGCGTCGACGTGGGACGCGGAGTCGCCGTTGGCGTTGGGCTTGGCGCAATGGTCGGCGTAGGCGGCCGCGTCGGCGCGAGGGTCTGCCCAGGCGTGACGGTGGGTTGTGGAGTGGGTAGCGCCGTGCTCGTCACCACAGGAATCGCTGTCGCAACAGCAGTCGGCGTCGCTGGCGCGGTGGCGTTCGCAGGGGCATCGCCTCCCGAAGAACAGGCCGACATGATGAGCGCCGCGCTTATCGCGATAGAGCACGCGACGAATCTTCGCGTAAACATCCTGCGATTCTACACTAGGCGTCTATCCGCCTCTCGGGCAAAACAAAGCGGCCCGGTTATCCACCGGGCCGCTTGCGTATCCCGAACTGAATCCCGTCGCGCGTTAGTTGTTGCGCGGCCCGGGGCGAAAGGCCTTGTCCAGGTAGTCGGGCGTGAATCCCTGTACGCCCACTTTCCCCGTCTTCGCATACTCGTAAAGCACCGCCGTATAGACGGAGCCGAGGGCCGATGAGAAAGCGATGACGAGCAAGATGCCGCCGATGCCGATGGCCAGCAGGATGCCGCCGATGACCATCGCAGCCGTCGCGCCGCTGGCGATGAGGGCGATGCCGCTTGCGCCGAAGACCAGACCCAGCACGACGATGATCGCCAGGGAAATCAGGCCGATGCCGGCATTGCCGACGGCCGCTTCGCCCCAGCGCGCCTTCACCGTGTTGAACGAGCGCTTGATCGCCTCGAAGCCGCCGACGCCCTCATAGGCGATGACGGGAATCACGAAGAAGGTCATGAGGCTCCACGCCGCGCCCACGACCATCAGCAGTATCTGCGAGACGATCCGCGTCGCGCCATCGCTGTTGCGCCGCGCCGCCATCTGCAAACCCTGGATAATCATGCCGACCACTGCCGCGATGATGGTCCACTGAAGGATCGGCCCAAGGCGCTTGTTCGCCTCCCGCAGGCCGTAGCGGATGGTGGGGTCGCCGCCCGCCATGCGGTGCTTCACGCCGGCCACCAGCGCCACCTGGCAGTAGATCGTCACGAAGTACGCGCCGAGATAGAACATCAGAATCAGCAACACGTCCAGGAGGCTGAAGGCCTGCCTCTCGTACAGCCCACCAAAGGCGATGCCGACGCCGGTCAAGACGCCGGCGATGAGCACGCCAAAGATAAAGGAGACGATGGGAAATATAGCCAGCTCTTTGTCCAACTTGAGGACGCGCCAGCTCTGCTTCACCAACTCCCAGCTTCTCTTCCACGATGCGAACATCGATCCTCCTCTTGTGATGCGCCACGCGGCCTTTGGCGCATCGGTTCACTTCTTATAGCCGCACCAGATAGCTTAGTGCGCCGCACGAGAGCCGTCAACGCGCCCCGTCACGTTGACAGGAATTTCTCCACCCGGTGGTATACTCGGCTATCTTCTGCATTCTGGCCGGTACATCACTGAATGACGAACCAATCTATCCTGCGTGTGCGGCGCGCAATGCGATTGAGCGCCTACCGCCTCACGGAACACGCTGAACACGAACGCGAATCTGACAGTATTCTCATTCAGGAAATCGAAGAAGCCTTTTCATCTCCGGCCCTAGAACTTGTTGAAGACTACCCCGGCGACCAGCGTGGCCACAGCGCGCTCCTCCTCGGCTTCACAAAAAGCGGCCTCCCCCTCCATGCGGTGATCGGCCTTTCCAGCCCTGCTATAGTAGTGTTGATTACCGTCTACCGGCCTGACGAGAAACTCTGGAAGGATTGGCGAGTACGCCTATGAGAGCGCTCAGAACGTGCCCCTTTTGCAAAGGGCGTGTGCGCACACAACGCATCGAGCATGTCCACCGGTGGAAGGGCGCGCTCTACATCCTGCGCAACGTCCCCGCTGAGACGTGCACCCAGTGCGGTGAGACCTTCTTCGCGCCTGTCGCCCTCAAAGCGATGGATCAAATCGTTGCCCAAAGGACAAAGGCGAAGGAACATCGCTCCGTGCCCGTCTTCTCCTTGTAGCCTTGCACCCGCTTCGCGCCAACCCTCGCCTGCCAACATCGCCAGGAGTCGTCCATGCCCCCGCGCAAAGCTCCTTCGCCACGCGCCACGCGCCCCAACTTCACGCCGGGCTACGGCATCGAGCCCAAGCTCACCAAAGAGATGGTCACGTGGACTGCAGTCGAGCGCGCCCTGGCCAAGTCCCGCAACTACTGGGTGACCACCGCCTCCAAGAAAGGCCTTCCCCACGCCGCTCCGGTCTGGGGCCTCTGGCTCGATGGCGCAGTCTGGTTCGCCACCGACTCCAAGTCCCGCAAAGGCCGCAACCTCGCCGCCAACCCAAGCATCGTCGTCCACCTGGAAAGCGGCGACGATGTGGTCATCCTGGAGGGCCGCGCCGAACGCATCACCAGCGCCACCGCCCTCGGCCGCTTCGCTGACGCATATAAGGAGAAGTACGCCTTCCGCCCCGATCCAAAGGACCCGAACTCCGCCTTCTATCGCCTACGCCACAAGAGGGCCTTCGCCTGGCATGAAAGCAACTTTCCAAAATCGGCCTCCAAGTGGGTATTCTGAGACGAGCCGCCCGGCAATGCCGTCTCGCTGCCCCTGGTGGTATCATAGCTTCCGTGACCCGCAAAGCCGCAGAAAGACCTGAAGGTGCCCAGGCGTGCCTCGATTCTTTACGAGCCTCCGCTTCCGTCTCTTTATCCTTGCGCTCGTCGCCTTTCTGCCTGCCCTTGGCCTGATCCTCTTTATCTCCCGCGAACAGCACGACGATGCCGCCCTGCGGGCGAGGCAAGACGTGCTGCGGGTGGCCGGAGAAGCGGCGAGGACGGAACGCAGGCTCGTCAACGAAGCAAAAAAGGACCTCGCCGATTTTCAGCAGGTCTTCTCCGACCTGGCCACGGGCACCAGCGCCGAATGCGACACCATCGCCAACGTCATCCTCGCCCTTTACCCGTCGTACGCATCCATCAGCGTTGCCGGCGTGAACGGCTCGCAGGTGTGCAGCGCTCCCGCTGGGGCTGGCCTGCCCACCTACCGCGATCAGCCTGACTTCCGCCAGACCATCGCCCTTAAGACTTTCGTCATCGGCGGCTATGGCCTCAGCACCCCCTCCGGCAAGCTGGCCCTCACCGTCAGCGCGCCTCTGCTTAATAGCTCCGGCCAAGTGGCCCGCGTCGTCTTTGCCGGCATAGACATGAGCTGGCTCCCGTCAGTCGTCGAGCAAGAGGCGTTGCCGAAAGACTCCACCCTCACCCTTCTCTCCGCCGGAGGTGTTGTCCTCGCCCGCCACCCAAGCCCGGAGGAGTGGACCGGCAAGACCATCCCCGCGCCCGGCATCACGGATGCCATAAGCAAGGGCCTCTCCGACTTCACCGTCGAGACGCGGTCTATCGATGGAGTCAATCGCATCTACGGATTTTCCCGGATGCAAGGGGTTCCCAGCAACGCCTCGGCTTTTGTTGCCGCAGGCATCCCCTCCTCCGTCGCCTTCGCAGAAGCCAACAGCGTGCGCAACCGCAGCCTCGTTGCCCTCATCATCATCGCCCTCGCCATCTTTGCCATCGCCTGGTTCGGCAGCGAGCTCTTCGTCCTCCGGCCCGCCCGGGCGTTGCGCGATGCCGCCCAGCGCCTCGCCTCCGGAGAAACCTCCAGCCGCGTCACGATGCGCGGCGGCGCATCTGAGTTCCGCAGCGCTGCCGATACTTTCGACACTATGGCGAGCGAGCTGGAGGCGCGCCAAAAGAAGTTGGAAGATGCCGCGGCGGAGCTGCGCGCTGCCAACGAATCCTTGGAACAGCGCGTCGCCGAGCGCACCGGGGAGCTGCAGATGCAAGTCGGCCTCACCGCCAGCGCCAACAGCATCCTCCGCTCGACCCTTGACGCCACGGAAGACGCCATCCTTGTCTACGACCCCAGGGGCGTCACCCTGGCCTTGAACGAACGACTCCGCGAACTCTTCCCCGGCGGCTCTGCCCCTGGCGCCCTCGTCGACCAGTCCTTCGAGGCCTCGACGGCGAGCATGGGGCGCGTCTTCGATAACGCCAGCCGCGCCGTCGCCGAAATCAACGCCAGCCTGAACGATGGCGCGCGAACCTTCAAGCAGGCGCTCTTCACGAAGCCTCCGGTGCGTGAGTTCGAGCTCTTCTCCACCCCGGTGCACACCCGAGACGGGCTCCTCATCGGACGCCTCGTCGCCTTTCGCGATATGACCAAGGAGCGCGAGCTTGAGCGCATGAAGAGCGAGTTCGTGAGCATGGTCTCCCACGAGCTGCGCACCCCGCTCACCATCATCAAGGGCTACAACGAATTTCTGCTGGATGGCGACGCCGGCCCTATCAATGAGAAGCAGACACGGTACCTGGGCGAAGTGCAAAAGAGCACCCACCAACTCATCTCCCTTGTGAACGACCTCCTGGATACCCAGCAGATCGAAGCGGGAAAGGTAACCCTCAAGTCCGCGAGGCTCGATCTTCGAGGCTCTCTCGATGCAGTCGCTCGTTCCTTTGCCCCCGTCCTGGAAAAGAAGCGCCAGCGCCTGGCGCTCGACATCCCAGCCATCCTGCCGAAGGTCTGGGCGGACGAACACCGCCTCACCCAGGTCCTCACGAATCTCATCTCGAACGCCCACAAGTACACCCCGGAGGGGGGCGTCATCACCCTGCGCGCCGCCCGTGCCGGTGGGATGATGCGCGTGGCCGTGCAGGACTCCGGCATCGGCATG
>CAMAVV010000071.1 GCA_945861815.1 Thermoflexus hugenholtzii JAD2 | reverse complement strand
TTCCTCATCGGCCACGCCCACTCCGTCACCCAGTTCGCCATCTTTTACATCGTGCTCGCTATCGGCAACGGCATGATCCTCGCGCCCTCCCTTGCAACCATCGGCAACTGGTTCATCAAACGCCGGGGGCTTGCCTATGCCATCGGCCTTATGGGGTTTGGCTTTGGCAGCGCTCTTACACCCCTTGTCACATTCCTTGTTCAAGAGCTTGGCTGGCGCGATGCGACGTGGGTCTGCGGGCTCATCGTTTTATGCGTCACCCTGCCGCTCGTGCCAGCCTTCCGTTACAAGCCCGAGCCGTACGGGCTCTACCCGGACGGCGACACGAAGCCGCAGAGCTATGAGCCTGGGGAAAAGCTCACGACGGCGACCGAGATCAACTTCACCGTGAAAGAGGCCCTTGCGACTCCGGCCTTTTGGCTCATCAACATGAACTTTGCCATGCGCGTCGTCGTTGTCGGCGTGCTCTCCACCCATTTCGTGCCGGCCATGGTCAGCAAAGGCTTCTCCGCCACCACAGGAGCGAGCATCGTCGCCCTGCTTGGCGTCTTCATGATTCCGGGGCGCTTCGGCATCGGCTACCTCGCCGATAGGTACGATAAGCGCTTCGTCACCGCAGGCGTCTCCATGGTCATGGCCGTCTGCATGGTCGGCTTCTTCTTCGCCCAAAGCTACTGGGTCATCCTTCTCGTCTTCGCCGTCTACGCCTCAGCGAATGGAGCAGGAGGAAGCGCGGCATTCGCCATACGGGGTGAATACTTCGGGCGCGCCTCGATAGCCACCCTCATCGGATTCGGCAGCATCCTGCAATCGGTGGGGGCATTCTCCGGCAATCGCATGGCAGGAACACTCTACGTCCACACCAACAGCTACGGGCCAGTCTTCATCATGTTCGCCTGCGCGTCGCTTGCCGGCGCGGTCTTCGTTCTGCTCGCACGGCGTCCCATCCCCAAACGCCTTCGCAACCAGGCGCAGGGGCGGCTCTAAGAGCCTCCCGAATCATTTCTCAGAGGCTGCCTTCAGCGCAGCAAGCCACTCGGCAAACAGCGCGCGCACGCGGGCCTGCGGCATCACGATCCACATCAAACCCAAACCCGGCCCCATGAAAACTTCCATATTGGTGGCCAGCGTTCCTTCGCCGTCAGGCTCAAAGGTGAACGTATGTTTGCCGGAGATGCCTCCGCCGCTGCCAATCCACGTAACGGCTCTGCGCGGCGACACCTCGATGATCTCCCCGCGTATGCGCAAGCTCTTCCACGACGGTTTGACCGTGAACTCAAGCACCGCGCCCATCTGCCACGGCTGTCCCTCGCGAAAACGCGGTGAGCGCACGACGGGATTCCACTGCGGCCAGCGCTCGATCTCCGTGAAGACGCGCCACACACGCTCCGGGGGCGCGGCAATCTTCAGCGACTCGCGGATGACGATGTTGCGCTCGATCGTCGTCATGCGATCCGCTCCATCGCGCAAACGCTCGCCGCTGAAAAATAATGCATAGATTCGCCAGAAAATCTATTGTGATTACAGAACGTGGATGGTATTGTATAAGGAAATTTATAGGAACGGAATCAGCCCACCACCCGGTGACGGGCGGGCCCATCTGGAAGATCCTGGAGGGGTTACCCGTTGCTCACGCACGCAGCGCCATCCATAGAAAATCTCAAGCACCTCTTTGCGAGTGTGCCCGAGACTCCCGCTCTCCTCATCGATCTCAAAGTCCTCCGCAGCGACTTCCTCGATTTCAAGCGCAGCTTCGCCGGTTCGCGCATCTGCTACGCCATCAAGGCCAACTCCCATCCCGAGATACTCACAGAGCTGTACGCCCTCGGCTGCGACTTCGAGATATCCAGCCTGGGCGAACTGCACCACCTGCAGAGCCTCGGCATCCGCGGCGACCGCATCATCTCCAGCAATCCCATCAAATCGCCGCTCTTCATCCGCGAAGCCTACGCCGCCGGCCTTCGCCACTTCGTATTCGATTCCAAAGCTGAGGTGGACAAGCTCGCGGAGCTTGCGCCCAACTCCAGCCCATGCATACGCCTCACCGTGCCCAACGAAGGCAGCGAGTGGCCCCTCGATAAAAAGTTCGGCGTCGGCCCGGAGATGGCCCTGCAATTGCTCCTGCTCGCCAAGGCGAAGGGCCTCAAGCCCGCAGGCGTCACCTTCCATATCGGCTCTCAGAACCGCGAGCTAGAGGGCTGGCCCATCGCCCTGCGGATCGTGCGCGATCTCTGGGACAAGGCAAAGAAGAAGGGCATCCGCCTGAATACGCTCAACATCGGCGGCGGCATGCCCGTCTATTACACTAACCCGGATTTCCCCAGCGTCGCCGAGATCGCTAAGACCGTCGCCGCAACGCGCGACACCCTCTTCCCTGCTGGCGTCGAAACCTTCCTCGAGCCTGGCCGCGCCATGGTCGCCCGCGCCGGCACCATCGTCACCACCGTCGTCGGCGTCGCCGATCGCGATGGCACGCGCTGGGTCTATATCGATACCGGCATCTTCCAAGGCCTCGCCGAGGCCCTTGGCGGCATCAAATATCGCTACCTCACCCACGCGTCCGGCCCCGTCGAACAATGCACCCTCGCTGGCCCTTCCTGCGATAGCATGGACACCATCGCCAGAGATGTGATGCTGCCACAGGTGAAAGTCGGCGACCGCATCGCTATTCCCGCCTGCGGCGCATACACCACCTCCTACAACACAGACTTCAACGGCTTTCCCGGCCCGCGCGTCATCACGGTAGGCTAGACACCATGCCCAAGTTCTGGTTCGCGGAATCTGATCCCTTTGCGCCTATCAACTACCGCTACAAGGTCAACAAACGCCTCTTCTCCAAGAAAAGCCCCTACCAGCACGTCAAGGTCTTCGAACACGACTTCTTCGGACGCATCCTGACCATCGACGACGTAGTGCAACTCACCGAGCGCGATGAGTTTTTCTACCACGAGATGCTCGCCCACGTGCCCCTCCACATGCACCCCGCGCCCAAAAAAGCCCTCATCATCGGCGGCGGCGATGGCGGCACCCTGCGCGAGGTCCTTCGCCACCCGACTATCGAGAAGGCCGTCCTTATCGATATCGACGCCCTTGTCATAGAAACCTCCAAGCGTTTCTTCCCTCAGGTCGCCGTGGGCTTCAAGTCGCCAAAGGCCACCGTCCTCAACATGGACGGCGCGAAGTACATGCGCGAAACGTCTGAGCGCTTCGACGTCGTCCTGATAGATTCGACTGACCCCGTCGGCCCGGCCAAGACCTTAAGCACCCAGGACTTCTTCAAAACAGCAGCAAGCATCCTCACGCCTAATGGCCTCTTCGCCATGCAGACCGAGTCACTTCATTACCACATGGCCTTCATCAACCAAGTGCAGGCCTACCTTGGTAAAGTCTTCCCGTCCCTTGGCCTCTACGCCGCGCCCCTCGCCACATACGCTGGCAATTACTGGAGCTTCTCCATCGCCTCCAAGGCCAAGGTGAAAAGCTGGAACCCGGTCCGCTCCTCCGTACCCAAGACACGGATCTACTGTGAAGAGGTTCATCGCAACGCCTTCGTCCCCCAGAAGGTGCGCGATTGCTTTACCGACATCGGCTCCGGCCCCTACCGCCGAAAACCGTAAGAGCGCTCTGCATGTAGCCACCTCTTTCCCCATACTCCTCGCTCCGCGCTCTTAACCCTTGCTCCTGCTCCCTCGCTCCCTTCTTCTACATCTGTCTATATATAATGGTCTTTCCGTGACAAAGGAGACAGGCCATCTTCGGAAGCGCGATCAAAATTGGGCGAATCTTCGGCATACCCATCGGCGTCCACTACACCTGGTTCATCGTCTTTTTTCTTGTGACGAGCATCCTGGGAAGGGACTACTTTCCCAGCGAATATCCTGAGTGGAACGCTGCCCAAAACTGGGGTATCGCCATCCTCACAAGTGTCATTTTCTTCGCCTCTGTCCTCGCCCACGAGCTTGGGCATAGCGTCGTCGCCCTCCGCAACAATATCGGCGTCAAGAGCATCACCCTCTTCGTCTTTGGCGGCGTCGCCCAGATCACCAGTGAGCCCCCTAAGCCGAAGATCGAGGCCCTCATCGCCATCGCAGGCCCCCTGGTCAGCCTCTCGCTTGGCGGCATCTTCCTTGGCATCTTCTTCGCGGCTGATGGGAAGAACGACTCAATCGCCGGACTTGCCTACTACCTGGGCAGCATCAACCTCATGGTCGCTGTCTTCAACATGATTCCCGGATTCCCTCTGGATGGCGGCCGTGTATTCCGGGCTATCGTCTGGGCCGTCAAAGGCAACTTCATCAGCGCGACAAAGTTCGCCACAACCGCCGGGCGAGGCGTCGGCTATCTCTTCATTTTGGCCGGCATCGTGCAAGCCTTCTTCTATGACAATCTCTCAAGCGGCCTTTGGATCGCCTTCATCGGCTGGTTCCTGGAGAACGCCGCCTCCCAAAGCTATGCCCAAGTCGCCATCCGCGAGGCGCTGAAAGGCATCTACGTTCGCGAGGTGATGAGCAACGACGCCCCCCTGATCCTGAAGCGCATCGACGTGCAAACCCTTATCGATAGCTATATCACCTACACAGGCAAACGCTTCTTCCTGATTGGCGAAGGCGAAAAGTGGGAGGGTGTGGTCAGCCTGCAAGACATCCGCAAAGTGCCCCGCGAGAAGCGGCGCGAGACCCGCGTCGGCGACATCATGGTGCCCGCGGCAAAAGTTGTGACGGTGAAGCAATCGGACGAATTGCTCAAAGCGATAGAAACTATGGATACCGCCGATGTGAACCAGGTCCCGGTCCTTGAAGGCGAGCGCGTCATCGGCGTCCTCAGCCGGGAGAATATCGTGCGCCTCTTGCGCAGCAGGGCCGAATTGAAAAGTGCCGCCTGACGCCTCAGTCTACTGGGTATCTACCGTCTCATCTGATATAGTGGCGGCGGACCAAGGAGGCCTTTCCCCTATGAACTACGGTGAGCTGTCCATCAAGCGCCATCGGGAGACCAAAGGCAAAGTCGCCATCGTCTCCAAGATGCCGCTGGAGACGATCGAAGACCTCTCTATCGCCTACACCCCTGGCGTTGCAGCCGTCAGCCTTGCTATCGCCGCTGATAAGTCCCTCTCCTTCGAACTGACCAACCGTGCCAACACCGTCGCCGTTATCTCCGACGGCACTGCCGTCCTTGGCATCGGCGATCAAGGCCCCCTGGGCGCGATGCCCGTCATGGAGGGCAAGGCTATCCTCTTCAAGAACCTCGCTGGGGTGGACGCGATCCCCATCTGCCTCGACACGAAAGACCCCCAGGAAATCATCAAAACCGTTCGCTACCTCGCTCCGAGCTTTGGCGGCATCAACCTGGAAGATATCGCCGCCCCCAAGTGCTTTGAGATCGAGGAAGCCTTGCAAGACCTGGGCATCCCCGTCTTCCACGACGACCAGCACGGCACCGCCGTCGTGACGCTGGCCGGCCTTATCAATGCCCTCAAAATAACCGGCAAGCACATCAAAGACATCAAGATCGTCATGTCCGGCGCGGGCGCCGCCGGCTGGGCCACCACCAAGATTCTCCTGGAGTCTGGCGCGCGCGATATCATCCTCATCGACACCAAGGGCACGATTCATAGGGGCCGCACCGACCTGACGCCTGTTAAGAAGAGGATGCTTGAGGTGACGAATCATCGCGACGTCCGTGGCAGCATCGCCGACGCGCTTAAAGGCGCGGACGTCCTTGTCGGCGTCTCGGCGGCAGGCATCGTCACGCCCGAAATGGTGCGCTCCATGAACAAAGACCCCATCATCTTCGCCATGGCCAACCCCACGCCGGAAATCATGCCCGATGTAGCGAAAAGCGCTGGGGCAGCGATCGTCGGCACAGGCCGCAGCGACTTTCCGAACCAGATCAACAATTGCCTCGCCTTCCCCGGTATCTTCCGCGGCGCACTTGATATCCGCGCCCCGCGCATCACCGCGCGCATGAAGGTGGAGGCGGCAAAGGCCCTGGCTTCCCTGGTGAAAACGCCCTCGGTGGAGAAAATCATCCCCTGGGCCCTCGATAAATCTGTCGTTCCCGCCGTGGCCCAGGCCGTGCGCGACGCGTGGAAATCCGAATCGAGGACGACGGTCGCGACCGCGAGCAACGCCACAGCCGCCGCCCACGGGAAAAGCTAGCCGCCGAGGATCCCTCGTAGCGAGTCGCCAAACTCCGTCACCTGCCACCGCCGCACCTCTGGCGAGGCAAGCTCCCGGTCGAACATCTCAGGCATTCGCATCAGGCGATCCAAGCTAGCCATCGGCCACACCAGCGCCGCGTCCAGCGATAAGCTCTTTCCAATGTCTGTCCGCCAATCCCGGAGCTTTTGCATCCTCGCAAGCTGCTCCGCCGTTGGCCGTGGCTGAAAGGGATGGACTGACGGCGGCCTCTTTTCAGGGGGTGCCTGCATGCCTTCCTCCACTGCCTTGCGTATCGCGCCGCCGTATCGCTCCACCAGAAGGTTCGTCACGCCTGGCACATCTTTCAGTTCTTTCCCTGGATCGGCGGCGATGTGCAGCAGCACTTCGTTGGAGAGGATGCGAAAAGGCGGCCTCCCGCGACGCAGCGCCTCTTTCTCACGAAGAAGATAGAGGCGCTTGAGTACTGCAAGCCCTGGCCCCTCCAGCGTGCGGCTCCCCTTCATCGAAAGGTAGGCCGTCTCCGGCGATTCGCCGCCTTCAAAACGTATCTCTTCAAGGCGGCGGCATTCCTCTTCCACCCACACCCTGCGCCCAAGCTCCGCCAGCTTCTCCCCGATCACCTCCCGCAGGCGCAGGAGATAGGTCACATCAGCCGCCGCATAGTCCAGCGCCTCCTCTGAAAGTGGCCGAACGCCCCAATCGGCTCGCTGCAAGCGCTTCTCCTTCTCCAACGTTACCCCCAGGAAGTGCGCTATGACCGAGCCGAGGCCAAGCTTGTCCAGCCCGCAAAAGTGCGCGCCGACGCTCGTATCAAAGATGTTATGAACGCGGAATCCCCACTCGCGGTCGATACTCCGCAGGTCGTAGTCGGCGCTGTGGATGATCTTCTCAACGTTCCTGTCGGCCAGGACTCCGCCTAATGGATGGACGTCCTCCATGGCCACCGTATCGACGAGAGTGACGCCATGCGCCGAGGCGAGCTGGATGAGGCAGATCCGCTCGGGGTAGCGGAAAAAGCCGTTCGACTCCATGTCCACTGCAACCTGTCGCTCATGGGCAAACCGCCCGATGATTGAGTCAAGACGATGCCCGTCCGCGACGAACTCCGCCGGATGGCGGCCAGGCTCATTCATCGCCAAACAGCCTAAGCACTAGTGAGCGCCCCGTGAAGCCTTGTTCGCTAGAAAAATCCGTGGGCAAAACTTTCCGATTTTCAATGCGTTAGATGTTCTTAGTGAAGATTCATTCCGAAAAATCCATGTCCATCTGTGGCATCTGTGGATAGATTCCCCGTCTTACCTCGGCAGCCCAAGCCCGCGCGTCGCGATGATGTTGCGCTGGATCTCCGATGCGCCTGCCGCGATAGTCATCGATATGGTCGTCATATAGGTGTACTCCATGCGGCCATGCGCCGGAGCGCGCTTCTGCTTCGGCGACAGCATCCCGTAGTGCTGGAACATCGGAAGCAGCGTCCGCACCAGTTTCTGGCTCATCTCCGTGGAGTAACACTTGTTGATGGACGACTCCATGTTGGGCACCAAGCCTTTGTGCTGCATCCACGCCACGCGGTAGGAGAGCATCCGGCTGACCTGGATGCCCACGGTCAAGTCGGCAA
>CAMAVV010000070.1 GCA_945861815.1 Thermoflexus hugenholtzii JAD2 | reverse complement strand
AGCCTGTCACCCTGGTACAAGGGCAGCAACATCTTATACATCCCATAGAAACCGGCGGCTCCACCGAGCAACAACCCCACCAAGACAAAGGCTGGCTTAGTCCCAAGCCACTTATCCAGGAAATACCCTCCGGCGACTCCGCCTACGATACACCCCCCAAAGAACCAGCCAAATCCCATGAGGCGGAGAACATCGACCATCCGTATGAGCTTGGGTTCCTTATCCGGTGGTCGATTGGCCTTGTGCATTTTATCACAACCCGTTCGGCTGTCAACCAAGTCGCAAGGCAAGAGTGACGCGTTGAGGCGATGGGGATTGTAGCAGAAAAGAGGGGTCGGAAACGGAGGGCAAGAGAAGCGAGGAATCCCGATTCCAACGGGACTGCGACTCTACAACCGAACTATTATTTCTTGCCCTTGTTCGGATCGTCTTCCTTGCCCAAACCGCTCAGGTCAAGGCCCTCGATGAAGTTCTTGAAGGCGGACATGCGCTTCAACTCTTCCTCATCGACGACTTTGCCCGGCGTTTCGGCCAGTTTGGCCTCTGCGGCGGTGATGGGCTTGCCCGTCTCCTTATCAAGAAGCAGGCCGGCTTTGCCCAAAACCGACTCGTCGGCGAAGATGGGCGCTTTTACGCGCACGGCCAGAGCCAGGGCGTCGCTGGGGCGCGAGTCAACTTCGATGGTGTGGCCGTTCATCGCCAGGATGATCTTGGCGAAAAAGGTGTCGTTCTGGAGGTCGTTGACGATGATGCTGGTGACAACGCCGCCCAGTTGAGTGATGAAGTTCTTCAGAAGGTCGTGGGTCAAGGGGCGCGGGACGGAGACGTCCTGGAGCTTGACGGCGATGGCGTCGGCTTCAGCCGGGCCGATCCAAATAGGGAGATAGCGGTCGGCCGACTTCTCCTTAAGGATGACGACGCGCTGGTAGTTCACCAGGCTGACGCGGATGCTGTCTATGGTCATTTCAATCATGGTATGTGCCCCCTCTCAGGAAGGGTGGAGTTCATTCTACGCTCGGCATCTGTATAGGTCAACGAATCGGTAGCACGAGCGGATGCCTCGCCCCAGCCAGCGAAAACTAGGCCTTGGCGGCCTGCTGAATCTCCGCCCTCAGCCGCTCGGCAACCTTCCGCGAGGCCTGGGCGAAGTCCCTGCCCTTGGAGGCGTAGAGCACTTCGCGGGAGGAACTGACGATGATGCCGCCGCCCTTCGCATCAAGGCCTGCCTTCACCGAGGCGACGAGGTCGCCGTCCTGCGCGCCGACGCCAGGAATCAGCAAGGGTAAGTCGGGGCATAGCTCTCGCACGCGCTTCAACTCGTCGGGATGCGTTGCGCCCGTAACAAGGCCGATGTTCTTATGCTTGTTCCACTCGTTTGCCTTAAGCGCCACCTGTTCAAAGAGCGGTCGCCCGCCGGCATTGAGGTTTTGAAAGTCCGCGCTGCCGGGGTTTGAGGTGCGGCAGAGAATCAGGACGCCCTTGTCCTTATAGTCGATGAACGGTTGCACTGAGTCATAGCCCATATATGGCGCTACAGTCGCCACATCGAAGCCCCAGACTTCAAAGGTGGCCTTGGCATATGCCGCAGAGGTGTTGCCGATATCGCCGCGCTTGGCGTCAGCTATCGTCACAACGTCTTTGGCCATCACGCGCATGACCTCTTGCAAGGCACGCCACCCATCAAGGCCCATCGCTTCAAAGAAGGCGAAGTTAGGCTTGTAGGCGCACACCAGGTCTTTTGTCGCCTCGACGATGTCGCACAGAAACTTGGCGACAGGCATCTCCGGCATCAGCTTGGGATCAGGGTCCAGGCCGATGCAGAGCATCGAGTCGTTGCGCTTGGTGGCTGCTTCGAGTTTTTGAAGGAAGGCGGACATCGGATAGGAATTATACCGCAGACGGGAGGAGACCCTATATGGTCGCCCGTACGCCATGAACTTTCATCACCCGCACGCTTCGTCTTACTGGGCGAGCCCAACATTACTGAGTCTTGCCGTCATATAGAAACCCGCTTGCCATCTTTAGTCCTCCTGAATGACCCTATGCAGAATTCGTTTCCTTCCGGGTCAGCCATGGTGACGCCACCCCCCTCGCGAGGTTTGCTAATCCTTCTCCCACCCAGCTTGATTATGCTAGCGATAGCTTCGTCCACATTATCGACCGAGAAGTCGAGATGCACCCGGTTCTTAACCGTTTTAGGCTCGGGTACTTGCTGAAGGATTAGCGAAACAGCCCCCTCTAAGACGCCAACGGTTAACCAGCCACCCCCACTCCGTGGTGGCCCAGGTTCATGTCCTAGCAAGGCACCCCAGAAAGCCCCCTGGCGGTTGATATCACTTACATCCATCACCACGCCACCGAGTGAGCGAACAATTGCTTGATCTATCACATCCCGCTCCTTACTGGTCGCTTCTGTACCGCCCCTGATTTCTTGGACAGTGACGTGCTTGTACCACAGGTCTGACTTTGGGAGATTCTAACTGATTGGGGCTAGGGACTTAACCTTGCACTTACCCGAACCGTCCAAAATCCTTGGTTCCTCGCCCCCAACAGGTGTGCTAAACTTTTCAGGTACTAATCAGGAGTGTTCCCGTGGCACATCTGCGCTATCTCACATCGGGCGAATCGCATGGGCAGGGGCTGAACACCATCGTGGAGGGCATCCCTGCGGGCGTGCAGCTTTCGGAGGCCTACCTCGCGCGGGACCTTGCGCGCCGCCAAAAGGGCTACGGGCGCGGCGGGCGCATGAAGATCGAGAAGGACGAGGCCAAGATCCTCTCCGGCGTGCGCCACGGCGTGACCCTGGGCAGCCCCATCGCGCTCTGGATACAGAACCGCGACTGGGAGAACTGGCAGACGCCCATGAGCGTCACGCCCATCACAGAAGAACTCAACCGCATCACGCGCCTGCGCCCAGGCCACGCGGACCTGGCGGGCATCGTGAAGTACAACCAAAAGGACGTGCGCAACATCCTGGAGCGAGCCAGCGCCCGCGAAACGGCGGCGCGAGTGGCTGCCGGGGGAATCGCCAAGCGCTTCCTGGAAGAGTTCGGCGTCCACTTCCACTCCCATGTCCTCACCGTCGCCGATGTCGTCTCCCAGCCCAAAGGGCCTATCGATTGGCAGCGCGTCGAGCAGTCCGAGGTGCGCTGCGCCGACCCGGATGCCGAGGCGAAGATGATTAAGGTCATCGACGCGGCGAAAGAGGCGAAGGACACGGTGGGCGGGATATTTGAAGTGATCGCCGAAGGCTTGCCCATCGGCCTAGGCAGCCATATCCACTGGGACAAGAAGTTGGACGGGCGCATCGCCCAGGCGCTCATGAGCATCCACGCCGTGAAGGGCGTAGAGATAGGCAACGGCTTCGAGCAGACGCGCAGCTTCGGCTCGAAGGTGCACGATATCATCGAGCCGTGGGCAGGCGGCGGGCCGAAATGGAAGCGGCGCTCCAACCAGGCTGGCGGCCTGGAGGGCGGGATGACGAACGGCCAGCCCGTCGTGGCGCGCGTCGCCATCAAGCCCATCTCCACCCTGGCAAAGCCCCTGCCCTCTGTGGACTTCGAGACCGGCGAGGTGGTGCAGGCCCACTTCGAGCGCAGCGACGTCTGCCAGGTGCCGCCGGGATGCGTTGTTGGCGAGGCGATGCTGGCGCTGGTGCTGGCGGACGCCTTCCTGGAGAAGTTCGGCGGCGACCATTTGGATGAGACGCGCCGCAACTACGATGGCTATATGAAGCAGACGGGGCAGGCTCGGTAAGATTCGTTGGACCTCACCCTTAGTCCCTCTCCTGTGAAGAGAGGGAAATCAGAACCCCTTCCTTCTCAGGGAAGGGGCAGGGGTTAGGTCAAAAAATGACATGCCAAACAACATCATCCTCATAGGATTCTCCTTCACCGGGAAGACCCAGATCGGGAAGCGGGTGGCTGCGCGCCAAGGCTGGCCCTTCATCGACACGGATGCGTTGATCGTGGAGCGCTACCGGAAGTCGATAGACGAAATCTTCGCCGCCAAGGGCGAGCCCTTCTTCCGCGAACTGGAGCGCGAGGCGCTGATGCAGGCCTGCTCGCGCACAAACGTCGTCATCTCCACAGGCGGCGGGGCCATCATCGACCCAGGCAACCGCGATATGATGCGCAAGTCCGGGGTGGTCATCTGCCTGGATGCCCAGCCGGAGACGATTCATCGAAGGATGGAGGCCTCGGCAAGGCGAAATGCCTCGGAGAATGTGCGGCCCCTGCTCAAGGCAGACGACCCGCTGGAGCGCATCAAGAACTTAAAGGAGCACCGCCAGGTCTATTACGGCATCGCCGACTGGACGGTGCACACCGATAAGCTGGCGTTCCCTGAGACGGTGGAAGAAGTGCTGCGCGGCTACGCCCTCTCCTTGCGCGAAAAGCCTCCAACGCGCAGGTCCAGCGACGCCTCGTACACCGTGCAGACGGGAACGGCGACCTGCCCCGGCTACGTCGGCTGGGGCATCCTTCGCGACCTGGGCAAGCGGATGCGCGAAGCTGACCTGAGCGGCACGGCCTTTGTCATCGCCGACGCCGCGGTCTGGAAGCTCTACGGGCGTACCGTCTCAGACTCGCTCTTTAACGACAAGTTCACCATCCAGCACTATGAAGTGCCTCCTGGCGAGGCAAGTAAATCCCTGGCAAACGCTGAAAAGCTCTATCGCTGGCTCGCCTCCCACAAGGCAGAGCGCAAGCATGTTGTCGTCGCGCTAGGGGGCGGTGTCGCCGGAGACCTGGCAGGCTTTGTGGCAGCAACATATGTGCGCGGCATGCCCTGGGTTGCCGTGCCGACGACGCTCCTTTCCATGGTCGACTCTTCCATCGGCGGGAAGACGGCGGTGAACCTGCCCGACGGCAAGAATCTCGTCGGCGCATTCCACCAGCCGCGCCTCGTCATGGCCGACACGCAGACGCTGACGACGCTCCCTAAGCGCGAGCTGACCTCAGGCTGGGCCGAGGTCGTGAAGCACGGCCTTATCTTAGACAAAACCCTCTTCGACTTCATCCGGGCGGAGACGAAACGGCTCGTCGCCCTCGACGGCAAGGTGACGACGGAGGTAGTGCGGCTAAGCGCGGCAATCAAGGCGCGGGTGGTGAGCGAGGACGAGCGCGAATCGGGAGGCGGGCCGCGCACGCTGTTGAACTATGGCCACACGCTAGGCCACGCCCTAGAGACGGCGCTGGGCTACGAGAAGCTGCTCCACGGCGAGGCAATCTCCATCGGCATGACGGGTGAGGCGCATATCTCACAGCGCATGGGCCTGCTGACCGCCGACGAAGTGAAGCAGCAGCGCGAGTCGCTGGAGGCCTTTGGCCTGCCGCTCAAGTCGCCGCCGGTGGATATGGCGGCGATGAGGCGGGCGATGGCGCTGGACAAGAAGGTGGCGGACAAGAAGATTAACTGGGCGCTGCTGCAAGGGCTAGGGAATGCAGTGGTGCGGAACGATGTGCCTGAAGGGCTTGTGGAAGAGGCGCTGCGGGAAGTTGTGGGGTAGCACGCGAGCCGTTTTGTTCCGTCTGCCATTCGCTCCTTCCGCGATCGCGTAGTGCCACGCTACACTTCGCCGCATGCCCCGCATCATCTTTGAAGTCCTGGACAGAGACGGTGTGCCTGTGCGCCTGACGGAAGAGTATTTTCGGCACATCGAAAAAGGCCACCCTGAAATCGTGGCCTATCTGGATCAGATTCAGGCCGTCATCCGCGCGCCTTCGCTCGTCACAATCGATGACGATGGCGTAAGCCACTTAACGCGTCTGGGGGCCGTGAGTGGCCGCTGGCAAAACCTCTACCTGGAGGTAGTGGTAGGATATAGCGGCAAACACGGCCAGGTCTTTACGGCTCTCTTCAAGAAGGTACCGCCAAAAGGGAGACTCATATGGATGAGAAAAGGCTGAGGTCCAAGGTCAGAGCTGCAAACCGGGGATGGCCTGCAGCGGTCAAGAAAAAAAACTGGCAGCTTGATTACGATAGCGGCGCCGACATGCTTTATGGTTCGTTCGGTCCGCCGCAAGAAGCATACTCCTTGGAGCTTGAGAATTACCCTAGCGTCTATCTCAGACTGCGCTTGGAGAGCAACGAAATCGTCGGCTTCGACATCCTAACGCTAAAGAAGGGATTTCTGAGGCGTAACAAAAGAGCCGCCGAGGTCTTTCAGCCTATCTTTGACTCGCTAGGTGAGGGTGATTGGTTCGTCAGAACTGGACCTGGCTCTAAAGCAAAAGGCGCACTTCGCTCCTTTCTTTTTGAGCTGCTTACCCAGTCGGCCCCCGACCTCGTCGCCGCCTAGGCATGCGCTTCTCCCTCCTCTCTCCCTCTTCCTCCCACGCACGCGCTGGCCTGCTGACCACGCCTCACGGCCAAGTGCCGACTCCTGCTTTTATGCCCGTCGGCACCCAGGCAGCGGTGAAGGCGGTCACACCGGAAGACGTGCGCAACACTGGCGCGACCATCGTCCTCTCCAACACCTACCACCTCTACCTGCGCCCTGGCATCGAGCTCATACAAAAGTTCGGCGGTCTGCACAAGTTCATGCGGTGGAATGGCCCTATCCTCACCGATAGCGGCGGCTTCCAGGTCTTCAGCCTGGGCCACATGCGCAAGCTGACGGACGAAGGAGCGACCTTTCGCTCGCACATCGATGGGTCAGAGCACCGGCTAACGCCGGAGCTAGCGGTGGCCTACCAAGAGGCCCTTGGCAGCGACATCGCGATGGTCCTCGACCACTGCCCTGCCTACGGCGAATCGCATGAGCAAATCGCGGCGGCCACGGAGCGAACACACCGGTGGGCTGAGCGATGCCTAAACGCGCATACGCGAAAAGACCAAGCGCTCTTTGCCATCGTGCAAGGCGGGTGGTCGGCGGAGCTGCGAAGGCAATCGGCGCAAACGCTGGCGGCGATGGGCTTCCCTGGGTACGCTATCGGCGGGGTAAGCGTTGGCGAGCCGAAGGCGCTGGCCTATGAAGCCGTCGAGAATGCAGAGCCGCACCTGCCGAAGGACAAGCCTCGGTACCTGATGGGCGTCGGCTCGCCGGAAGACCTTGTGCAGTGCATCGCCCGTGGCATCGACATGTTCGACTGCGCGCTGCCGACGCGGGTGGCGCGCAACGGCAGCCTCTTCACCCGCCAGGGGCGTGTGAGCATCCGCAATGCGAAGTATCGAGAGCTCGACGGGCCATTCGATGAGTCGTGCGACTGCTATTCATGCGGCGCCTTTTCAGCGGCCTATCTCCACCATCTCTTCAAGTCGGACGAGATCCTCTACCACCGCCTGGGGACGATACACAACTTGCGCTTCATCTTGCGGTTGATGGAAGAGTCGCGAACGGCCATCCTGGCAGGCACGTTCGACTCCTTTGCGCGCAGCTTCCTCGATGGCTACAAGAGCACCGACGAAGAGACGCGAATCGCCCAGAAGGGAAAGTGGGTCGCGGCGCGAGAGGCGAGAGGGTTGGACGCCTAAGGGTCACGAGCGCAGGTGCTGGCGGAACCAGTCGAGGGTCTCTTTCCATGCGCCCTCGGCGGCAGGCTGGTTATAGGCGCGCCCTGTATCGTTGAAGAAGGCGTAGCCTGCTCCTGGGTACGTGGCCATCTTGTAGGTCTTGTTGTTCTGCTTCAGCGCCGACTCCATCGCCGGGATGCCGCCATTGATGAAGTTGTCGTTTGCGCCATAGAGGGCAAGCACAGCGGCGCGTATGTTAGGCACTCTATCGAGGGGCGGATTGGGGCCGTAGAAGGGCACTGCCGCCTTCACGTCTGGGTTGTTCGCGGCGAGGAGCCAGGCCATGCCGCCGCCAAAGCAAAAGCCCATGCAGCCGAC
>CAMAVV010000069.1 GCA_945861815.1 Thermoflexus hugenholtzii JAD2 | reverse complement strand
AGGCTTTGTGGCCTCGACCCACGTTGCGAGATAGGGCGCCTGGGTATGGGCCTTCAGCGCATCCGCATCGCGATAGACCTCGTAGAAGACGAACTTGTTGGGGTTCTGCGTGTCCTCGATGACGTCGAAGCGGAGACAGCCAGGCTCGTTGGCCTTGGTGTTGCGCGCATCTTCCAGGGATGCTTCGTAAAAGGCCTGGCGCTGTTCAGGCTTCACTTCGAAGGTGACGACGAGCACCTGGAGTTGATCGGGCTTTGACGTGCCGGCAGCTTCGACGGCGTTCACCTTGCTGAGGCGGCGCACGTACTTCGCCTCGCTGCTGACGAACTTGGCGCTGGCGAAGGCGGCGATAGCTTCGCGGGCGACTTCCAGGCCGATGATGCGCCCGCCAAGGCAGAGGACATTCATATCGTCGTGCTCAACGCCCTGGTGCGCTGAATAGGTATCGTGGCAGACACCGGCGCGAATGCCGGGCACTTTATTTGCGGTGACGCTTGCGCCGACGCCGCTGCCGCAGACGACGATGCCGCGCTCGGCCTTTTTGGAGGCGACGGCCTCTGCAACGGCGATGGCGAAATCAGGATAGTCATCCAAGGCGTCGAAGGCGTGGGCGCCGACATCAACAACCTCATGGCCCAGGGCCTTGACCCAGCCAATGACGGTGTTCTTCAGTTCAAAGCCAGCGTGGTCGCCGCCAACGGCAATGCGCATGTGGTGCTCCGTAGGAACTTGGGAACGTAGGAAGTCAGGAACTTGGAACTTAGGGAGTCATGATTTCATCGCTCTGGAATAGTACCCGGCGCGCCGAGACGATGCAACGTCGAGAGAGGCTATTTTGGCCGCCGGCGAAGAGGCGCGGTCTCAGCGGCCGGCTCACTGTAGGAGCTGCGAAGCTTCAGCTCTTTGAGGAAGAGGCCGCTTATGGCGCTGAGGGCGACGAAGACTGTGGAGATGATAAAGACAAAGGCGATAGATTCGGCAAGGGATGCCTTCAAGCCCACGGTGAAGGAATCGTAGAGGGCGGGGCCGTCCGGGCCGAGGCGGTCAAAGCGATCCTGAACAGAGGCAAGGGCACTGGGGTTGACCAGGGATTCGGCCTTGGTGAGGACAGCAAGCTCGGCAGCGGGGATGCGCTGAGTCACCTCTGCAGGGGTATTGGTGATGAGGAGATGATCGAGGCGGGCGTTGAGGATCGCGCCGAGAATCGCGACGCCAACGGTGCCGCCGATGTTGCGGGAGAATTGCACAGAGGAGGTGACGACGCCGAGGACGGAGTGTGGGAAGGCGTTCTGGACGGCGATGAGAAAGACAGGGAAGGTCATGCCCAGTCCAAAGCCCATGAGGGTCATGTTGCGGATAATGACGCCGTTCGTTGCAGTCTCGTCGATTTGGGTCATGAAGATGCCGCCGACGAGCATGAGGATAGGGCCGACGACAGCCTGGGCGCGGTAGCGGCCCGTTCTGCCTATGATCTGGCCGCTAAGCATCGCGCCAACGGTGATGCTGACGGACATCGGTGTGAGGACAACGCCAGAGCGGGTGGCGGAGGTGCCAATGACACCTTGGACGAACAAGGGCACAAAGACGAGCGCTCCGAACATCGCAATGCCTGTGAGGAAGACGGAGATCATGGAGATGGTGTAGATGGAGCTTTTGAAGAGGGAGAGGGGCAGCAACGGGTCCTTGGCGCGAAGCTCGTTGATGATGAAGGCGATAGCCATCACCCCGGAGACGGCGAGCATGACCACGATCTGGGGAGAACTCCATGCGTAGGTTCGGCCGCCAAGGGAGAGGGCGAGGAGGAGGGGCACGATGCTCGAGAGGAGACAGGCGACACCGGAATAGTCGATATAGGTTTGTGTGGTGCGGCGCGGCATGCGGGGCATGGTGCGCGTAAAGACGGCCAGGGCCAGGAATCCGAGGGGAAGATTGACGTAAAAGACCCAGTGCCAGCTCAGCTTATCGGTAAGCAGGCCGCCCGCGAAGGGGCCGATGGCGCTGGCGATGGCGAAGACGCTGCCGAAGACGCCCTGCCATTTGGCACGCTGGGCCGGGGGAAAGAGGTCGCTGATGATAGCGAAGGAGAGGGAGAACATCATGCCGCCGCCGATACCTTGGATACCGCGGCATACGATGAGCCAGGCCATATTCTGGGCCGCGCCGCAGAGGGCAGACCCGACGATAAAGATGACCATGCCGATAATGAAGAAGCCCCGGCGGCCATAGATGTCCGAGAGTTTGCCCCAGATAGGAATACCTGCGGTGCTCGTGAGCATGTAGGCGGTGGCGACCCAGGGCAGATGATCGATGCCGCCCAGATCGGAGACGATGCGGGGGAGGGCGGTGGAGATGATTGTCTGATCGAGGGAGGCAAGGAGGAGGCCGCACATGACGCCGACGATGACGCCAATGAGCTGTTTGCGGGGCAGACCGTGAAAGACTGACGCCGCTCCAGCGAAGGGCGACTCTGCTTGTGCGGGAGAGGCCCGCGAGGTATCGCTGCTCACTATGCTATGGCGCCGTGTTTCTGGCGGAAGTTATCGTGGCATGCCAAGGCCGCGCTGGGCGATGACGTTGCGCTGGATCTCCGGGGAGCCGCCGCCGACCTTGCAGCCGGTGCGCAGATAGCCACGGCAGACCTGGCCGTTCATCGGGGCGTACTTGCTGCCTGTATCGATGGCGCCGACCATGCCGAGCAGTTCGATGGCGAAGGACTGGACTTCGGCGCTCATATCGGAGGAGAAGAGCTTTGCGATGGAGGCCTCCATGTTCGGCACTTTGCCCGCGCTCTGGATGGAGAGGACTTTATAGGCCATCATGCGCGCGACTTCGATCTTGATGGCGAGGTCGGCGGCGCGGTTGCGCATGATGGGGTTGGCGAGGGCGCGCCTGCCGACGGGGTTCGACTTACAGAAGGCGATGAGATCGTCCAGGTTGCGGCGGGTGCCTGCGGAGCCGGCGATGTTGGAGCGCTCGAAATCAAGGGTGGTGGTGGCGACGTACCAGCCACGGTTCAGCTCGCCGAAGAGGGCAGACTTAGGCACGCGCACATTTTCGAAGTAGACCTCATTGAAGCCGTGGCCGTTGTCCATCTGGCGGATGGGCTTGATGGTGATGCCTTTGAGGTTGGTTGGAAAGAGGAAGTAGGAGATACCGCGATGCTTTGGCGCCTCGGGGTCGCTGCGGGCCAGAAGGTGAATGGAGTCGGCGACGTGGGCGTAAGAGGTCCATATTTTTTGACCGGTGATAAGGAAATCATCGCCGTCCTTGACCGCGCGGGTTTGGAGGCTGGCGAGGTCGGAGCCGGCGTTGGGCTCGGAGAAGCCCTGGCACCAGGTGATTTCAGCACGGAGGGTGGCGCCAAGATATTTCTTCTTCTGTTCTTCGGAGCCATGGATGATAATGGCGGGGCCGAGCTGGTAGGCCTGGGGATCGATGCCCGGGCAGCGCCAGTAGGCCATCTCTTCCTTGAAGACAGCCTGCATAACGAGGGATGCGCCCATGCCGCCGTACTCCTTGGGCCAGGACATGCCGATCCACCCTTTGACGGCGAGCTTCTTTCGCAGGGCGCGAACCTGTCCCCAAATCTCCGGGTCGCTGCCCTCTTGGATGGTCATCGCATTGGCGATCGCCGGAGGCATCTCTTTCTGAATAAAGGCTCGCACTTCCGCGCGGAAGGCATCTTCTTGAGAAGTGAATCGCAGATCCATATCGGCTCCTTGCGCTGCGGCGCGCAGTGTTGAGAAGGGGAGTAGCGGGCGCAGGCACTATACCAGGGGCCAGGATTTGGGCGCAAGAAAGCATCGCGCAACGACCTACGTCCACATCTGTTGACCGCTCTCTGTTGCAGCAATACAATTCGGCTAGGTGAAGAAGGAAGTCAGGAACGTAGGAACCTGGGGGATCAGTCTCAGAGAGGCATCGAAGCTGGAGGCCGGAGCGATGAAATACAAAGTGATTTCGACGGATGACCATCTGCAAGAGGCACCGCACACGTGGACGGCGCGGATGTCTGCCAAGAAGTGGGGTGACAAGATTCCCCAACTCCAACGCCGACCTGACGGCACCGACTGCTGGCATCTCTATGGAGCGCCCCGCGCTATGGGCAGCGTCGGCTCTGTCCACGGCGCCATGCCTGACCGCACCAAGCCACCGACGCGCTGGGACGACGTGCCGAAGTGCGCCTACGTTCCCGCCGAGCGCATCAAGGCGATGGAGCAGGACGGCGTGGACGTGCATACGTTCTTTGGCAACATCGCCGGCATCGCGGGGAATACCTTCCAAGACCCAGCATGGCCGATGGACTATAACCTGGAATGCATCCGTGCCTTCAACGACTTTCAGTTGGAGGAGTACGACAAGCCCTTTCCGGGCAGGTTCATCACTCTCGCCATCGTGCCGTTGTGGGATGTAAACGAGGCGGTGACGGAGGTGAAGCGGACGCACAAGCTAGGCATCAAGGGCATCAGCATCGCCATGCCGCAGCAGTGGAAGCATAAGCATATCTGCGACCCATCATGGGATCCGCTTTGGAAGCTGTGCGAAGAGACGGGACTTTCGGTGAATCTGCATATCGGCTCAGGCGGCAGTCAAGGCTATGGGCAAAACCCAAATTGGGAAGGATTGAGCCCGATGGTCCGCTTGGCAACGAGTTCGGTTCGCACGATTTCAGCGAATACAGACATCATGGGCATGATGCTTCTCTCCCCGATCCCGGCCCGCTTTCCGAAGTTGAAAATCGTCTCATCGGAGAGCGGCATGGGCTGGGTGCCGTACCTGCTAGAGGTGGCCGACCACCAGTACGAACGGCAGAAGCTGTGGCTAGAGGGGATGCACATCAAGCCGAGCGAGATCTTCCACCGCCAGTTCTACGTGAACTTCTGGTTCGAGGTGATAGGCGCGCAGCAGCGGCAGATCATCGGTATGGACAACATCATGTGGGAGTCTGACTTTCCCCACCCGACGTGCACGTGGCCTGAATCGCAGGACTACATCCAGCGGTGCATGAAGGATTGGACGCCTGCGGAGCGTCAGCAGGTGTTGGTGGACAACGCGGTGCGGGTGTTCAACCTCAACCCGAATTAATCGCCAGCCTGGCCTTTCTAAGGGCAAGATGCAGGATCGAAGTTTTCGCAGACCCTTCGCTTCCCGATCAGAATCGTGAGCACTCAGGGTGACAGAGAGGCGCGGCCAGCGTACTACTCCATCAGCAGCACGGTGCGGATGGCTTCGCCGTGCTCCAACGCGTGAAACGCCTCGTTGATATCTTCCAACTTCGCGTACCGCGTTATCAGTTCATCGATCTTCAGGCGGCCCTGCATATAGAGGTCGAGGTAGAGGGGAAAGTCGCGAGGGGCGCGGGTTGAGCCGTAGCGCGTGCCCATGATGGTCTTCTCTTGCAGCAGAGTGCGCGGCACGATAGAGAGTTCGGACGAATCAGCGACGACGCCCACGACAACACACTTCCCGCTTGCTCTGATCGATTGATAGGCCTGCTGAATCGTCTCCACGCGCCCAATGACCTCGAAGGCAAAGTCGACGCCGCGATTGCGGGTGATCTCCATAACGCGCTTGACTGCATCCTCTTGCGAGGCGTCGATGGTCTCCGTCGCGCCGAACTCCCGCGCCTTGTACAGCTTCGATTCGAGGAGGTCGATGGCGATGATGGGGGAAGCGCCCGCCAGTCTCGTGCCTTGAATGACGTTCAGCCCAACGCCGCCACAGCCAAAGACTGCGACGCTTTGCCCAGGCGCAACCTTGGCGGTGTTCATGGCCGCGCCAATGCCTGCCGCCAGCGCGCAGCCGACAAGGCAGGCCTTCTCCAAGGGGATGTGCTTGGCGATGGGGATAGCGCTGCTTTCATGGATGATGGCGTGGTTGGCGTAGGCGGCGCAGTTGGCGTAGTGGTAGATGCGCCTGCCGCCCTTGGCGAGGCGAGTCCCGCCGTCGTAAAGGTGGCCTGCGGGGCCGCGCTTGCGCTCGCAGAGGTATATCTTGCCGGAGGCGCAGTCTTCGCAGCGGCCACAGAAGGGCGCGAGGTTGATGACGACATGGTCGCCGGGGCGAACGCTTCGCACGGTTGCGCCCACCTCTTCGACGACGCCCGCCGCTTCGTGGCCCAGAACCATCGGCAAAGGCCAGCCCTCTTGTCCGTGGTAGACGTGGAGGTCGCTGTGGCAGACGCCTGAGGCGACGATGCGCACCAGCACGTCTTCGTCCTTCACCGGGCCAAGCTCGACCTCTTCGATTTTAAGGGGCGTGCGCGGCTGGTAGAGGACGGCGGCGGTGGTTTTCATGATGCGGGAGTATAGCGCATATGCCTAGGAGCGAGCCGTCAGCACAGGCGCAGCGTGGCTCTTTCGCTGCGGCCGCGATAAAAGAATCAACGGAATGCTGAAGGACGTCATGCCAGCCAAGATGAGGAAGCCCAAGGTGTACTTGCCGGTGACATCATGGAGGGCGCCGACGATATAAGGAGAGGAGACGGCGGCAAACATGAGGACGAAGAGGAGCATGCCGTTGATGGCGCCAAAAGCTTTCCTGCCAAAGTAGTCGGCTTGAATCGCCGGGCGCAGGGGCAGGCCGCCGCCATAGCCGATGCCGTAGAGGACGATGAAGGGGACCAACACCCACCAGCTATCGGCTATGACAAAGAGCAAGATGCCGCCGATCTGAAAGAGGATGGTGACAACGTAGAGGTAGCGCTTATCGACCTTGTCAGCGAGGTAGCCGGTAAGGAACCTTGCCAGCACACTGGTGAGGGTATAGGCAGTGATGACCCACCCGGCGGTACCTCGAGAGATGCCTTTGTCCTCAAGCGCTGGGAAGGAGAAGGCCAGCAAAGGACTAAGGGTGAACTGCACACAAGCGACGCCGACTGCCAAGAGCCAGAATTGCCGCGAGCGCAGGGCCTCTTTCAGCGTGAATTCAGGCTGGTCGCTGACGGCCTGCACGGCTGGCAAAGGCTTTCCCTTGACTGGCTTTGCCGGTTCTGGCCCACCGTCTACTTGGTATCCATAGGGCTCCGGGTGATGCCTGATGAGCAGAATGATGGGCAGGCTGAAGATCCAGAAGCCCGCCGACATGACTTGCAGAGCATGCCGCCAGCCGAGGCTATCGACCATGAAGGAGACAAGGGGAACGAGGACGCCGGCAAACCCACCACCTGCGATAACCACCGACATCGCCAGCGCCCGCCTTCGCTTAAACCAGTTGGCGACGGTTGCCAGGCCCACTGACGGCGATTGGAAGGTGTTGCCGACAGCAGTGAGGAAGATGCCGAGATAAAAGACGGCGAGGGAGTGGGTGAAGCTGAGCACTACAAAGCCAAGGCACATCGTCGTCGCGCCGAAGAAGATGAGCTTGCGCGGGCCAAAACGGTCGATGAGATGTCCAACGACGGGCGCCAGCAGGCCGTTTTCGAGGCGCTGGAGTGAGAAGGCTAGAGAAATGGCGCCGACGGTCCAGCCAAGCTCGTCGCGAACGGGGTTAACGATGGCAGGCAGGCCATAGACGAAGACGCCCGCCGAATAGGTCAGCGCGAGAAAGTAGGCCCAAAGCATCCACCAGCCGTAGAAGACGTTGGAGAAGGGACGTCGGGACGTTTTGGCTGGGGAGACGTTCTGCGGGGACATGCCAGGCACAATTATGCGGCCTGGTCCTGGTGGTGCATAGGCGAGTCGGCTTAGGTCGCCTCGTAGTGGCCGACGATACCTTCGACGAGGAGGAGGTCGTACTCTTCTTGGGAGTAGCCCAGCACCTGGCGATAGACATAGTCGTTATCACCGCCAAGGAGCGGGGAGTGACGGCGCAGCTGGGCGGGCGTTTCGGAGAGGCGCGTGGCGGGCAGCTC
>CAMAVV010000068.1 GCA_945861815.1 Thermoflexus hugenholtzii JAD2 | reverse complement strand
CTCGCCGCCACCATCGCCGCGTTATCGGTGCAGAGGACGAAGGGCGGGATCGTCACCGGCACAGGAGAACGCTCCACAAGGCGCTGGCGCAAGGGCTTGTTCGCCGCAACGCCCCCGGCCAGCATGACGGACTTCACGCGATAGGCCCTCGCCGCCTCCACCGCCTTCGTCACCAGCACGTCGACGACGGCCTCTTGAAATCCCGCCGCGACGTTCGCGACCTTTGTCCGCAACGCGGCGCGTGCGACAGTCTCCTCAGGCATCGGGTACAGGCCCATCTCTTGGGCCATATGCAGCGTCGCCGTCTTGAGGCCGCTGAAACTGAAGTCACGGGAGCCTTTGAGCCAGGCGCGGGGCAGCGTCACCGGCGCAGTCGCCTCTTCAGCGATCTTTTGGATGGCAGGGCCGCCTGGGTAGCCAAGACCCAAGATGCGCGCCGCCTTATCGAAGGCCTCGCCCGCCGCGTCGTCCCTCGTCCTGCCCGCCAAGGTGTAGTCGCCGTGGCCGCGCACCAGCACAAGGTCAGTGTGACCGCCGGAGACGATAAGACAGAGGCTCGGCAGATCAGGCGGCTTTCCCGCTTCCCCGTTCATGCCGAGCCAGTTGGCGTAGATATGCGCCTCGAGATGGTTCACGCCTGCGAGGGGCTTTCCTTTGGCAAGGGCAAGGGCCTTGGCATAGTTCACGCCCACCAATAATGCGCCTGCCAAGCCAGGGCCTGAGGTGACGGCGAGGGCGTCGATCTGGTCCAGCGTGACGCCCGCGTGGGCCATCGCCTCGCGGACGATGGGAACGATCTGCAGGACGTGCTGGCGCGAGGCGACCTCAGGCACGATGCCGCCATAGCGGGCGTGGATCTCCACCTGGGAGGAAATGACGTTCGAGAGGATGCGCGAGCCGTCTTCGACGACGGCGGCGGAGGTTTCATCGCAGGAGGTTTCGATGCCGAGGACTCTCATCTATCCATCCAACTTTTGCAGGTTGGCGAGGCTATGCAGAAGACGTTTCACACCCGTGGCGCCGCGAAAGGCGACGGTCACCACTTGGTCGCCGCCATCGGGGACGCAAGAGATGACGACACCTTCGCCGAAGCCGCTGTGCTGGACGCGCTCGCCGGCTCGAAAGGCGATGACGACTGGCTTTTGCGGTTCGGCTGTCTTCATATACGACGGCATCCACGGCTCACCCTCAGGCGCGCGCCCAACGGAGACTGCCGCAGTGGCGACGGTGCGGCGCTGCCTGGGGTTCGAGGTGAGCTTCGCAGGGATATCGGCGAGGAAGCGCGACGGCGGATTATTGGTGCGCATCCCCATGGCGGCACGGCGATAGGCGCGAAGCAGGAAGAGGCGCTGCTGGGCGCGCGTCATGCCGACGTAGCAGAGGCGGCGCTCTTCTTCCATCTGGGCCGGGTCTTCGAAGGAGCGGATGTGGGGCAGGACGCCCTCCTCCATGCCGACGATGAAGACGACGGGGAATTCGAGGCCCTTCGCCTGGTGAAGGGTGATGAGGTTCACGGCGTTGGCGCGCTGATCGAGATTATCGAGGTCGGAGACGAGGGCGACGTTCTCAAGGAACTGTCCAAGCTGGCCGCTCTCCCCGGTATAGACAACTTGGTCGGCGGCCGTCTTCAACTCGCCGACGTTCTCCAGCCGCTCGTCGCCGCGTTCGTCGCTCGCCAGGAGTGAATCGCGATAGCCTGTGCGCTCGAGGACGCGGTCGATGAAGCGCGCGACGCTCGCCTCGCGGCTCTCCTGCCCAAGCTCGTCGATCATAGAAAGAAATCCAGTCAGGGATTTGACGGCGCGCGCCCCTAGGTCAGGAGGCTGGCTGCCTCCCTCCTCGGGCTGGGCCAGCAATTGGATGGCAGTGTAGAGGGGCACCTGCTGCTGGCCTGCCCACCGCGCCAGCTCGTCGAGGCTGCGCTGGCCCACGCCGCGGGACGGCACGTTGACGATGCGCAGAAGGCTCACATCGTCGAAGGGATTGTGGATGAGGCGCAGATAGGCAAGAACGTCTTTCACCTCGCGCCGCTCATAGAAGCGCGTTGCGCCGACGAGGCGATAGGGCAGGCCGTAGCGGACGAAGGCCTCTTCCAGGGGCCGCGACTGGGCGTTGGTGCGATAGAGGATGGCGCAATCGCCATAGCGCAGACGCTCCTGCTTCACAAGCCTGTCGATCTCCCCAACGACCGTCTGCGCTTCATCCTGCTCGTCCAGGGCGTCGATAAGGGTCACCGGCGAGCCTGTCGTGTTCTCCGTCCACAGATCCTTCGCCTTGCGGGCCTTGTTGAGGGCGATGACCTTCGCCGCCGCCTCTACGATGGTCTGCGTCGAGCGGTAGTTCTGCTCCAGCTTCACGCTCTTCGCACCGGGAAAGTCGCGCTCGAAGTTCAGGATGTTCGTGAGGTCGGCCTGACGCCACGAGTAGATGGACTGGTCGGGGTCGCCGACGACGCAGAGGTTGCGGTGACGCCCTGCGATGAGCCGCGCCAGGCGGTACTGCGCTGCGTTCGTGTCCTGGAACTCGTCCACGAGGACATGGACATAGCGCTCCTGGTATTTCTCGCGTATCTCCGGCTCCTTTTCGAAGAGGTGCACTACGCGCGTGATGAGGTCGTCGAAGTCCATGGCGTTGCACTGCCGCAGGAGGCCTTCGTATCGCTCGTAGACCCGCGAGACGACCTCATCGAAATAGCCCGCGACGTTCGCCGCGAAGGCGGCGGGCGTGACCACCTTCGCCTTCGCCGCTGAGATGCTGTGCTTGATGCTGCCTGGGCCGAACTTCTTCGGGTCGAGGTTCAACTCTTGCATCGCCCGTTTGATGAGTGCGCTCTGGTCGTCTTCATCGTAGATGACAAAGTTCTGCTCCAGGCCCGCGGCTTCGGATTCGATGCGCAGGATACGCGCGCCGATGGCGTGGAAGGTGCCGATGGTCAGTCCCTTCGCCGATTCGCCCACCAGGCGATCGACGCGCTCGATCATCTCGCGAGCGGCCTTGTTCGTGAAGGTTACGGCCATCATGCGGTATGGGCGCACGCCGCAGGTGCGTATCAGGTAGGCGATGCGGTGGACGATGACGCGGGTCTTGCCGCTGCCCGGCCCGGCGACGACCAGCACCGGCCCGTTGATGGACTCGACGGCTTCGCGCTGGGCGGGATTGAGGCCTTGGAGAAAATCAGCCATAGGAAGAGAAATTATAGGCTTTTCAACAGGCGGGCGTAGAGAGGCTGGAAGCTACCCTCGCCTTGCACGGATCGCCAGGAAGAGCGGAATCTCGTCCCGGGCGCGGTCTTCCGCCTTGGCGCGCGGCCCCGGCTGGCTTGCCCGGTGCGACGGCCACTCTTCAAGTGCATCGGCGGCAAGGCCGGCCTTCGCAAGGGCAGCGACGTATGTTTGCAACGGGCGGTGAAAGCTCCAGGCCACCAGGCCAGGCTGCGCGCCCGGATGCACCTGGATCGGAATCTTGTTCGGCGTGAGGTAGCTATCGACGCGGCGGTATTGCAACTTCCGCTGCTCGTCCCATCCCCAGCCGCTCTGACGCGGCGCGCGAAAGGCGGGATGATTCATCACCAGCGTCAGGCGTCCCTTTGGCGCAAGGAGCGCAGCGCACCCCGCGAAGACGGGCTCGACCTGCTCGATGTTTTGGATAGCGAGGATGCAGGCGATGGCATCGAAGGGGCCTTCGACTGCGCCGCTCAAGCGCGTCGCATCGCCGACAACATATGTCACTTCTCTGGGGGATTGCCTGCGGGCGGACTCGATGAGGTCCCGGGAGGCGTCGATGCCGACGACGCGCGCGCCTTCCTTCGCCAGCAGCCGGGAAAAGGCCCCTTGCCCGCAGCCCACATCCAGCACGCGCTGACCGGGCTTCAATTCAAGGAGGCGCAGTGTGTTGGGGAAGATGACTTGCTGCTGATAGTCGCTGCCGCTCTCCCCGGCAAGGCTGTCGTACCATCGCGCAGTCTCGCCGCGCCAGGCGGTGGCGGAGTCGGATCGAGGTACAGGAATCGAGGAGCGAGGGGCCTGCGGAGGCGCAGAGGAGCGCTTTGGCGGGCCGCGAAATGGGGGACGGCGTGACATGCCGATATTGTACGGCAGACGAAGGGAGCGCGGTCAGGCCTCGAGAAAGACCTGCGTGTCTTTCGTGATTGTACGCTTTTCTTTTTCGATCTTCTCGCGCAGCCACTTCGGCAGGTTGAACATGCCGATGTGCGCCTGGCCGTCGTAATAACGCAGCTTCGGCCCGATGCGCTTCGCGATGCGCCGATCGACCTCAGCGGCAGTCAACGACACGGGCTTCGCCCCTGGGCCTGACATCGCATAGCCCCAGTCGCTTGCGAAGGAGACCATGTTCACCTTGTAGGGGGAAACCTTGCCCGTTCCTTTGCGCACCGTGTTGCAGATGGCGCTGTGCAACCCGGCAACGCCGTAGCTTGCGGGGCCTGCCTGGGTGACGATGATTCCCCCAGGAGCAAGGCGCGCAAGCAGCATCCGGTAAAAGTCCTTGGTATAGAGCAGGACGCCTGGCCCGCCTTCCAGCGGGTCGTTGATATCCATAATGATGACGTCGAACTTTTCTTTGGTGCGGCGCAGGTAGGCGAGGGCGTCGCCGGCGATGACTGTGGCGCGAGGGTTATCGAATGCGCCCGCGTGCCAGGTGGGGAGATATTGCTTGCATATCTCCATCAGCTCGCCGTCGATGTCCACCATTACGCAGCGCGCGACGGTTTTATGCCTCAGGACTTCGCGCAGGGTTGCGCCTTCGCCGCCGCCGCCGATGAAGACGCGCTTCGGGTTCGCGTGGGCAATGAGGGCCGGATGGACCAGCGCTTCGTGATAGATGAACTCGTCCAGCTCCGCCGATTGTGTCTTCTCCTCAAGGAGAAGGGTGCGGCCCATCGGCTCCGTCTCGACGATCTCGATGGGCTGGAACTTGGATGCGCCTTTGAAAAGGCGCGCGCGCAGTTTGAACTGCTGGATGAGAGTCGGACTGACGCGCTCGGTGTACCAATCGCCGCTGGGCAGGGTCATCGCGGCGTCTAGCGGACGGCTGCGACTGGGATGAAGCCCCGCTTGATTTCGGTGATCTCCGAATCCTTCGCCTCGAGGCGCTTGAGGATAAACTCAGCGGCCTTGCGCGGATGGAAGGAGGTGCCGCAGGTGAAGACGTCGACGGCGGCATAGCCGTATTCGGGCCAGGTGTGGATGCTGAAGTGAGACTCGGATATGGCGACGACGCCAGTGACGCCCTGAGGAGAAAAATGATGAAACTTCTCGCCGAGGATGGTAACGCCTAAATCCTCAGCCGCTGCGAGAAGAGTCTCCCTGACAAATTGCAGGTCATTCAATTTTGCTGGGTTGCAGTTCCTGCACTCGACCAGCACGTGAACACCTAATGCTTCCAATCTCACCCGCCTCCCAAAGAAATTCCGATACTAACAATAAATAGTAACAAATCTTGGTGAGGATGCAATAGCCTGCGGTGGGATTCTTCGGGTGAAATGTAAAACTGCCGAAATCCTTATTGACGCCGAGCTTGTGCGATCCGCCGTTTGCGCTCTACGCGCCAAGGGCGCGAAGAGCGGCGTTTGACCTCAGGAGATCCTTCGCACGGGCCAGCTTTTGCGGATAGTGGAAAGTTGCTTTCGTGACGAATGTTTCCATCGCCGCCACCGTATCGAGGGTGTCTTTAGGCACGACCATCACAGGCACGCCGGCCTCCGTCGCGCGGTCGAGGACGTAGGGGATCGGATTCGTTCCGCCCGTGAGGATGACGCACTTGGTCTTTTCCCCCAGGGAGTTCCACTGCAAGTCCGGCCGGTCAGCGCGCGTGATGAGGGCCTTGCCGCTCATCCGCTCGTAGTAGAACTCGCTGGAGTCGACGACGTTTGCGCCAATGACGACGTGCTCCACCAATTCGTTGATCTTCTCATCGCTGTTGAGGACGCGCCCGCCAAGAAGCTGGGCGTAATCGGCGACGGACAGGCTCAGCAGCAGGCGGTCCTCCGGGACGATACCGAGGACGGAGATGCCCTTGGCCATCAAGGCAGGAGCAATCTCCTCACGTGCGGCGCGCAGGCTTAACTCAGGCACTGCGTTGAGGACGACGCCAAGGAAGCCGTCGCCGAAGTGCGCTTTGAGGGCGACGATGGGGTCTATCGACATGCCGCGAGCGCAGGCAACGACGGCGATAACTTTCGCATCGCAGAGCGTCGCAAGTTCCTTCGTTGCGGCGGCTGTATCGCCTGAGGCAGGCAATCCTTCGATGACGACTGTGTCTTTGCCCTTGGTGAGGTCAGCCCAGCGTTCACGCACCGTCGCTGCAAGCTCTTGGCCCAGGCCGCCGGCCAGCGACTTCATCGTGACGGCGGTAGGCGCGATAAGAGCGATAGGGTCGGAAAGCGCGAGGGCCTGTTTGCAGAACGCAGCATCGGCGTCGGTATAGCTCGCGGGAGGAGCATCGGCAAAGGCAGCGACAGGCTTGATGTAGGCGACCGCTTTGCCTTGCTCTTTAAGAAGTGCCGCAATCGAAGCGGCAACGGCGGTCTTGCCCGCGCCCTTTGTCAGCGATGTGATGTAGAGAGCGTTCACAAAAACGATCCTCAGCTAGGAGTTGTGCAAGCGGCAACGAAGTGTAGCACAGGGAAAAGGCCGCCTCAAGAAGCTTTCACGAAGGGTTGACCGTCGCACCTTGTATCCATATAGTCGCCCACATGCAGCAGGAGAAGACCGTCGCCGTCGTCACAGGCGCCGCTAGGCAATGGGGCCTTGGGCGCGCCACAGCCCTGGCCCTCGCCAAAAAGGGCATCGACATCGTCATCGCCGATACCCGGGAGGATTGGGCGAAGGAAGCTATAGCGGCGATCGAGCGAGAGACGGGCCGCACCTCCCTTTTCGTGAAGACCGATGTCACCAACCGGGCAAGCGTTGAGGCGATGGTGCGAAAGGTCGTGGAGGCGCGCGGGCGCATCGATATCCTGGCTAACATCGCCGGGGTCGTGGCGCGCGAACGTGTCGAAGAGGCGACGGATGAGACCTTCGATAGACTCGTCAACGTGAACCTGCGCGGGACGTTTCTCACCTGCCAGGCCGTCATTCCCGTCATGCGCCGCCAGAAAAGCGGGCGCATCGTCAACATCTCCTCCGGCGCAGCCGTTCAGCCTATCAAAGGCCTCGGGATCTATGCCGCAACAAAGGCCGGCGTCAACATCTTCAGCAAGGTCCTTGCCTGGGAGGTCGCGCCGTATGGCATCGTCGTGACCGTGGTTGCGCCTGGGCGCGTCATCACCAACATGGGACAGGAGACAGGGCCGAAGGAAGAGGACTTCAACGCCGAGGTGCGCGGCTCGCCGTATATGCGCGCTCAGCGGCCTGAGGAGGTTGCCAGCGTGGTGGCCTTTGCGGCGACTGAACCGGGCATCGCCATGGCAGGTCAGACTTTCCACGCCAACGGCGGCGCATACATGGTCTTTTGACCCTTCCGGCCTTCTTTCCCTTCAAGTGCACCGGCTCTTTTTTCGTTGACCATCTTCTCCTGGCTATGCTATATTTCTCGATTGTCGGGCTGGCGTCAGGTCGCCCGCACTCAGTGCCAACGTAGCTCAGTGGCAGAGCGGGCGCTTCATAAGCGCTAGGTCGTAGGTTCGAAACCTGCCGTTGGCACTCTTTTCCTTGATTCATAGCGCTGCTGTTCCAGGTTCGCGACGGTTGGGCATGGGCGGTTAGCTCAGGGGTTAGAGCACCCGTTTCACACGCGGGGGGTCACTGGTTCAAATCCAGTACTGCCCACCAGTTCTACTATGTGGCATGTCTACATCCTGCAAAGCAGCAAAAACGGGCGCTTCTACATCGGCTCCACCAAAAACATCTCTCAGCGCCTTTACCAGCACAATGC